>NZ_JACJJG010000148.1 GCF_016899855.1 Marseilla massiliensis | reverse complement strand
GACATTTGTCTTAACTCCTTAACTTCTTCACTCCTTAACTCCTTGCGTTATCAATACGGCAGCATTGCCAATGCCTCGGCTATCTTGTCGACGCCGTCCTGCAGTTTGCTGCCTATCATCGGCTTGAGGAACACGGGAATGTCGGCCTTCACCGTAACACGCATCTTGCATGTTGCGTCAGTGACGGGCAGCAGCTGCACCCAGAGGTTGAACGGTACGGGCGAGTTGGCCGTCTCGAACTTGATGCATTTAGGTTCCTCGCGGTCTATAATCCTAAGCGTTATGTTGCCTACTGGCGGCACGTTGACGCTAACCGTGTCGTGGTCGAACGTCAGGTCTTGTATCTTGTCCGCAGGTATGCGGTCCTTTATGCGGTCTATGTTGTTAAGGTCGCTAAGCGTGTCGTACACCAGCTGTTGCGGATGGGGCACCTGCTTAACGCCGCTTTCATATTTACTCATACTCTTTTTTAGTTGACGAGTGACGAGATACAAGTCGACAAGGAGATTTGCCGACAGCAAGACATACTGCTTGTCTGCTCGTCGACTTGTCCACTCGTCTGCTTGTTACTTAAAATTTGCCGGGTCCTTACGCCACTCGTGCAGCAGCTCGACGTCCTTCTCCGATATGTATCCGGTGGCCACGGCCTCCTCTACTACGTGCTCGTAGTCGGTCAGCGTCACAAGTGTTACCTTGGCGTCCTCGAACGCCTTTTGCGCTATGGGGAATCCGTAGGTGTACGAAGCCACCATGCCCACCACCTCGAAGCCTGCCGCGCGCAGAGCCTCTACAGCCTTCAGGCTGCTGCCTCCGGTGGAGATGAGGTCTTCAACGACTACCACTTTCGAGCCTTCGGGCAGCTCACCCTCAATGAGGTTGCCCATGCCGTGGTCCTTGGCCTTGCTGCGCACGTAGGCAAAAGGCAGGCCCAGCTCCTCGGCAACGAGCGCGCCCTGGGCTATGGCTCCCGTCGCCACGCCTGCTACGGCAGTAGCCTCGGGAAAATGCTCGAGCACTGCATGCGCCAGTTCAAGCTTGACGAAGCCGCGCACGTCGGGATAAGACAAAGTCTTGCGGTTGTCACAATAAAACGGCGACTTCCATCCGGAAGCCCACGTAAAAGGATTGTCGGGCTGCAGTTTGATGGCCTTTATCTTCAACAGTTTAGCGGCCAGAGCCCTTTTCAGGTTATTCATGTCTTAAATGATTTTATTTCATCAGTCAACGGGAACGGGCCGACGCCTTTCCCGCCGTTGTATTTTCCGTTGCAAAGTTACTATTTTTGGTTTGTAAATCAAAATAAAAACAGTGTTGTTTTTGCCATATTCGGCACCATGCCCCGCCACCGGTCACGCCCCAGCCCGCGCCCCGCGTGTAAACAGCTGATAATCAACGGCTTCGCGAAAGGCCGCCTTTTACCTTCCGAAAGGTGGCCTTTTACATCATGAAAGGCCGCCTTTTGCTACGCGAAAGGCCATCTGTCAGAAACAAAGATACCATATCCCGCCACGCATACGACAGCCAGCCTCAACATATAACGAAGCAAAAAATCAATAAAATAACCTTTCTTTTGACCTGCAACGGTCGGGTTTCCCGTTTTTTTTACGTAACTTCGCAATTCAAAGGGATGAACAGACTTGCCACCATAATATGCATTGCGCTCGCCGTATTGTCGGCGGCGTGCACACGGCAGAGTGCCGGCGAACCGGTACGCGCCGTGTATTACTGGAGCACCGTGTTCGACATGGACAGCGTGAAGACGCGTTTCATGACCGAGCACGGCGTCAGGAAGATGTACATAAGGTACTTCGACGTGGTGCAGGACGACGGCGGACAACCAGTGCCCAACGCCACGCTGAGGTTCAGGACCGCCGTGCCCCGCGGCGTCGAGGCAGTGCCTACGGTGTATATAGTCAACGAATGCATGGCCGCCGATACTGCCGGACTTGCCGACAGGCTGCTCCGCCGCATACTGCAGATGAACGCCACCAACGACGTTGACGGCGTAAAGGAGATTCAGATAGACTGCGACTGGACACGGAGGACGGAAGGCCGCTACTTCGGTTTCCTGCGCACGCTTGCCTCCAAGGCCAAGGCCGAGGGGCTGGAGGTGTCGGCCACCATACGCCTGCACCAGCTCTCAATGGCTCCGCCGCCCGTAAGCCGAGGGGTACTGATGATGTACAACACGGGCGACTTTACCGACCTGCGGCAAGAGAAGCCGATACTCGACATGCGCGACGCCGCCCCTTACCTGCGCCACATCGGCTCCTACGGCCTGCCGCTGGCCTCAGCCTACCCGATATACTCGTGGCGAATACTGTTCAGGGGCGGCCGCTACGTCGGCATAATGCACCGTGACGACGACCTGCCCGTGCTGCCCGGCGACTCGATAGTGACCCGCGTGCCTGACATTAACGACATTCTCGACGCCGCGCGCGCCATCAACCGACGGCGAAGCGACGCCAACAGCGAAGTAATACTCTTCGACCTCAGCATACAGAACATAACCCGATATAAACCCGACGATTATGAAAAAATATTTGATAGCCATACTGCTGGGCGCCAGTCTGTGCACTGACGCCCCGGCATGCGCCCCCGAACGCCCTACGCACAACGCTTACATGTTCAGCGTGTTCCGCCGCGAGAGGATGCAGTCGCCCTTCGCGCAAGACATGAACAAGTGGTGGAAGGCTTACGCCGACAACCTCAGGTCGGACGACCCGGAGTACTACAAGAACAACACCGACACCCTTCGCGCCATAGCCGAAAGCAAGGGCGACAAGGGTATGCTGGACTACATGCGCCTGCTGGACGGCTATCTGCGCGTAAGCGACGCCATGTCGATGGACGCCTGGGACTATCCTACGAAAGAGGAGCTGGACGAGCGCGACAGCATTCTGCACCGGATACTGAAAGAGGCGCAGGCACACAAGGGACGGCACATGCGCGAACAGTTCGCCCTTATCACCATGCGTGCCAACATGCTGCTGGGACGCGACAAGGCAAACATGCTCTTCTGGACGGCAACTGCCTCGAAGCTGCCCTCCGGAGTGTGGCGCGACGTATGCCGCAATATCTACGCACGGGCACTGCTCAACAGCGGACTGCGGCGCGCGGCGTGCGAGATATACGCCGAACAGGGCGACATGCAGAGCATAAAATGGTGTCTGCGGGGATACAGAAACCTTGCGGGTATCAAGAAAGTGTACGCCGAAGACCCCGACGCCTACACGCTGCTGTACCTCGTCCAGGATTTCGTCAACAACGTACAGGAGACTTGCGACGCATACACAACGGGCAATCCCGACATGCAATGGCTCAGGATAAAGGGCGCCGAACCGGTCATGAGGAATGACGCGGCGGCCTTCGTAAGCTTTGCCGACAAGGTGCTGGCCGACGGCAAGACATCGTCGCCATGCCTATGGCAGAGCGCGGCGGCCATGGTAAGATATCTGCTGGGCGACTACAGCGACGCCATGCGACGCGCCGACGAGGCTGCCGACATGAAGGGCAGCCGCCGCATGAAGGACAACGCACGCTGCATACGCCTGCTGGTAAGGGCCACGACGGACACGCTGGACGGCGACTTCACCGCATGGATGGCCGACGAGTTTCGCTGGCTGGACAAGAAAATAGACGAGGAAAGGGACAATCCGCAGGAATACGCCAACCATTACACCGACGTAAAGGAGCGCCTGGCCTACCGTGTTCTTGCCCCGCGCTACATGGCCGAGGGGCGGCAGGCCGCGGCATTGGCCCTCTACGGAATGATGGAGGAGAACCAGCTGGACTTCGAGACGGACGGCGAACATGGCGACAAAGACTTCATTTGGCGCGGCGACTGGGCCTGGAACAAGGACTACACGGCCTGGAACGAGTACTTCGAGCAGCTATCCGGCATGCCGGCCGACAGTATCGCGGCATACTATGCATACCTGACGTCGGCCAAGACCGACGTGTTCGAGCATTACGTAGCGCAGCAGGTGTACCAGAACAAGGACTACTACAACGACCTGATAGGCACCCGCTACATGGCCGAAGGCCGCTTTGCCGACGCCCTGCCTTATCTTGAGCGCGTATCGTTGGACTATCTTCCGAAGCAAAACATCAGCTGGTACATGGCCAACAGGTCTTACATGTCGCCCCGCTGGTTTGTCCGCCAATTGCCCAACGTGGCGGATACAGACGGCCCGGAGAAGGCCGTGCCGACAGAAAACATAAAGGTGAGGTTCTGTAAGGACATGATCGAGCTGCAAGGACAATACAACCTTGCGCCCGCAGGGGAGCAAAGGGACATACGAGCATATGAGCTTGCCACGAGGTATTACCAGGCTTCGTGCTACGGCGACTGCTGGTTCCTGACGCATTACGCCAAGAGCGTGAACGACAGCGCGCGCGCCGGAGAGCTTGACTTCGCACGCAAGGCGCAGGAATACCTTACCGAAAGCAGCCGTTCAAGCAACCTGCAGATCCAGTACGAAAGCCTTTACGCGCTGGCATACACGGACACTGACCCGTGGTATACAGCCTCCTACGACCCTGAATACAACCTTGTGGTCACTCCGCGTCCGGCCTCATCGCAGTACAAGGCGCTCTCGGCACTCGCCAAGTTTGCCGATGAGCACCCGCAAGCAGTTGACGAACACACCACGAAGTGCGACGTGCTGAAGCGGTTTGAAGGCATGTAGTACGTCAAAACATCATTATCTGTTAAGCAAAAGGCAGTCTTTTACGTTTTAAAAGGCTGCCTTTCGTGTCATAGGAGTTAATATTTTAGTTTCTTAACATAACCATAACGCCCTGTAAACCAGCAAAGGTGAGAAGAAAGTTACCTGGGCACCGCCATGTAACCTCTTGACTGCCAGAAAATAAATCGTTAACTTTGCTCTCGGGAATGTATGATTTCCAATAAACTGACAACATTATTATTAATAAAGAAGACATGAAGGAAGAGCAAAACTCAAGGCCATTGAACGCGCCGACGGACGGCAATGGCGACCGTGAAAAGAAGGAAAGGGAGATAAACATGCAGGTAATGGAGCGGTTTATACGCTTTATCAACACAGGCGACTGCGGCATAGGCGAAGGGATAATATCGCCCAACGTGGTATTTTATGCCCCGACATCGCCCGAACCGATGCATGGATTTAAGGGTTATAAGGACGTTCTTGACATGATGCGCGGCGCCATGCCTGACGTAAAATGGACGGCGGAAGAGATAATAGCCGACGGGAACAAGGTGATGGTAAGGTTCACAATGAGCGGAACACATACAAATCCGTTTATGGGAATGCCCGCAACGGGAAGGCCAATAAGCGTAACGGCCATGAACATATACGAGCTTAAGGACGGTAAGATAATCCGTGAGCACGGTCTGCCCGACCTCTTCAGCATGTTGATTCAATTAGGAATGTTGTCAGCCCCTGGGCAAGAACTGCAGGATTAATATCTATTGGTAGTAGTTAAAGGAGTTAGAAGTAGTTA
>NZ_JACJJG010000147.1 GCF_016899855.1 Marseilla massiliensis | reverse complement strand
ACCCAATTATGAATTGTGAATTATGAATTATGAATTAAAATAACGTTTATTATGACCCCTGAATTAGAACAATACTTACTTTCGCATATCGACGCCGAGGGCGACTATCTGTACCGCCTGTGGCGGGCAACCAACGTCCACCTGCTGCGCGGGCGCATGGCCAGCGGCCATCTGCAGGGCCGACTGCTGAAAATGCTGGTGCGCATGGTGCGCCCGAAGAACATACTTGAGGTCGGAACGTTCAGCGGATACAGCGCCATCTGCATGGCGGAGGGGCTCGACGAGGGCGGCATGGTGTACACTTACGAAATCAACGACGAACTGGAGGACTTCACCCGGCCGTGGATTGAAGGCTCGGACGTGGCCGACAGGATACGTTTTATCATCGGCGACGCCGTGAAGGAGGCGCCACGCCTGGGCATTGAGTTCGACATGGCGTTCATCGACGGCGACAAACGCACGTACACCGAGGCTTACGAGATGGCGCTCAAGGTGCTGCGCCCCGGCGGATTCCTGCTCGCCGACAACACTTTATGGGACGGACATGTGCTCGATACCCCGCGACCCGCCGACCGACAGACCATCGGCATAGAGACGTTCAACGACTTCATAGCGCACGACACCCGTGTGGAGAAGGTCATCCTGCCCATCCGCGACGGACTGACAATTGCCATGAAGAAACCCTGCTGACCTGGTATCGCCCGTCAATTATCCGCCAACCGCACATAGAGCAGCACACACTTCGTAACCCGCTGATAATCAACAACATTGTAAAAGGCCGTCTTTCATCTCCTGAAAGACGGCCTTTTAGCGTACGATTGACGGCCTTTTGGAAAGCAAAAGGTGGCCTTCCGTAACGCATCCCATCGTTAAAGAACATTAAATATACAGCGTACCCGCACCAAGTTAAGCACAAATGCGCTATCTTTGCGATATCAAAATGATATCATATAATCATTAAAAGCAAAATCATACAGTTATGGAAAACCAAGAATTTACCTTTGCGGGCAAAACGCTTAACGGCATTGCCATGCTCATCCTCAACCTTCTTGTCTACGCCGTAGGCATCACCCTCATCGTGCTTGCCTGCGCAACGTTCAGCGGGGCGACGGCTGTCGCTGCCGGAGTAGGCGGCGGAGTGCTCATCGTGGCCAACCTCTTCGTTAGCGGCGGATTCGTGCTCGTAGAGCCGGGCGAGGCCCGCGTGATGATGTTCTTCGGCAAGTATCGCGGCACCTTTACACGCGCGGGCTACTTTTGGGTCAACCCCTTCATATCGGTGAAAAAGCTGTCGCTGCGCGCACGCAACCTCGACGCCGAGCCAATCAAGGTGAACGACAAGACGGGTAACCCCGTAATGATAGGCATGGTGCTCGTATGGAAGCTCAAGGACACGTACAAGGCGATGTTCGAAATCGACGCGCAGACAATGGCGGAGTCGAAAGCGGCTACCGACGCGGCCGCAGCGGGAGCGAAGACGGCCAACATCATGAACGCGTTTGAGAAGTTCGTGCGCATTCAGGCGGACGCCGCGCTGCGCCAGGTGGCGGGCCAATACGCCTACGACGACGGCGAACAGGACTGTGGCGAACTGACCCTGCGCGGCGGAAGCGACGAAATCAACAAGGAGCTTGAGCAGAAGATAGACGAGCGTCTTACCATGGCGGGCATTGAAGTGATAGAGGCACGCATCAACTACCTGGCCTACGCGCCCGAGATAGCCGCCGTAATGCTGCGCCGCCAGCAGGCAACGGCCGTGATAGCGGCACGCGAGAAGATTGTAGAAGGTGCCGTATCAATGGTGAAAATGGCGCTCGACAAGCTCTCGACAGAGGAAATCGTAGACCTTGACGAGGAGAAGAAGGCGGCCATGGTGAGCAACCTGCTCGTAGTTCTGTGCGGCGACGACACGGCGCAGCCCGTAATCAACACCGGAACGCTCAACCACTGATTAAATGAAAAATGAAAAATTAAGAGCGAAAAATTCGATTGTTTTACCCGTGTCGTATCCGGCTTATCATGCTAATTGGGCTTATTCTATAAAGTGAAAAAGGAAGAATGAAAAGTAAAAGACGGCAAATCGCCATGCAAAAGGCCGTCTTTTACAAGCTAAAAGGCCACCTTTTACAAGTCAAAAGACGGTCTTTTGGAAAATGAAATATAACATATTGATTTTCAATTAGTTACAGAACAGCTAAAAATCAGGGAGGAAACGCGTATGCAAACAAGACGGATTACGATGGCATTTTCGTGCTCACCTAAGCTTATCGGCAAGGTTTACACGTGCTACGGAGTGGTTGCGGTGCCGTTAGAGGTGTACAACCATGCGCAGGTCGGCTTCTTGTGGCACTGGCTTACCACGCCTTACATCGTAATAATAACGTTAGGCCTGATTGCAGGCGTCGGTCTGTGGCTGTTCAAGCGTGGCGCGATAGAACGCACGGTGACGCTTGGCGGATGGACCGAAAGCCTGTACCGCCGCGGGCGCGGACTGTTCCTCGTCGTCACTTTAGGCATGGGGCTGCTTATATACACCGCCCTTTCGGCCGAACTGGCGAACATATACGTTGAGCGGGGAATGGCTTACGGCGAAGCCTTCGGGCGTTATTTCATAGAGAACGTATGGCAACTCCTGGTGATGTTCCACCTCGCCATCGAGCGCTACACGGCCTTCCTGCAGTACGACCGCTCGCCAGAGGCGTCGCGCCGGATGGTTATGCCGCCGTTCAGAGGTTTTAGAAGATAAGGAGAAAAACATGTTCTGGAAGAAGAAAAGCAAGAAACAACTGATGACGTTCGACCGCTCGCCACGCTTGTCGGGCAAGGTCAACGTATGCTTCGGGCTGCCCCTGCTCGCGCTGTGGCTGCTCCGCTGCTACCACATAAACTGCTGGACCAACGGCACTACGATACTCTAATTCGCCGTGCTGGCCTACATCATCGGCTCGGGCGTGTATCGATGGGCACTCCGCAGGGGCGCAATCAGCGACACAGTGACGCTCGGCGGCTTCAACAACCGCATGTACCTGCGCTACGGCCGGCTGTACATCCCGCTTGGGTTTGCGGTCAATTTCATTGCCTTCTGGGCTCTCGTTCTGCTGCTTACGTTGATAGCCAACGACTTTAAGGTCGTGCCTTTAGGCGATGTCGTTGACATTTTCACCACCCTCGCATGGCTTATCATATTGCAGCTGTACAAGGTCTGGAAGTCGTACGTCGACTTCTACGAGTTCTACCGCTCGCCCGAGGCGTCACGGAAGTTCATCGATTGGTATTGATTTTGTCTACTGATAATTCTAAAAACGTATGTCGATAAAACCTTTCAGGGCAACAAGCGTTGTCGAGTTTGACTGTTCTCCGTGGCCGGAAGGCATGGCCTGCATAACGTTCGGACTGCTTTTCGCCGTGATAATGAGCCTGTATTTTATTATCCACGGCGTTAAGACGGCGTTTGGAGCAGTGCTCGTTTATGCCATAGCGGCGGCGCTTACGGGTTACGGCGTTTACCTGTGGCGTTTCAGGAGAAAGCCGTTCAGGCGCAAAGTAAACCTCGGCGGGATGCAACATCGCCTGTATCTGCACAACCGCTGGCTGTTCATCGTGTTCGAACTGGCGCTCACATTCTTGATATTCGTCGTGTCGTTCTCCGTAGCAACGCTGGTTTTCGACGGCATTGACGGCTTTGCCGACGAACTGAAACACAAGCTCAAGGGATGGGGTTGGCTGTTCATAGCATTCTGTTACAATATCGTCCGCGACTACCTTTCTTATTATACATACCTGCGTTCGCCCGTCGAGACACGCAAGAAGATTGCCTGACGGAGAAACTGTAACCACGAAATAAAATGTAAATGATATGTTCGGAATAAATATAAGACAACTGAAAGTGATGGAATACCAGTGCAGTCCTGTGACCGATGGCAAGACAAGCGTGGCCATCGGCGTGGCAGGTATTGTGCTGACAGCCGCCATCATCGCTACTGAAAGCGGGCTGCAGACGTGGGAATTGGCTCTATTGGCAGTGGCTGACGTAGCCATGCTTGCGTGGGGAGCGTACTGTTGGAAGGTTCGCCGCAAGCCCTTCAAGCGGCAGATCACACTCGGCGGACTGTCCGACCGCCTGTACCGGCGCGGCCATTGGCTGTTTGCCGCGTGCAGCTTCGTGCGTTGCTGCGTCGAATACGCCGTGATAATAACGCTCATTACGCTGCTCGACGGCGGCACGGACTTTGCCGGAGCGTTCGCGGAAAGGCTGCGCGGATGGTTCTTCCTGCTACCCCTCATAATGTACGGAACGTTCCGTGAATATCTGTCTTACTACCAATATTACCACACTCCGGCCGGCCTGCGCCGCGACTTGTTCGCCAAAACGACCAAGACCGACCTCTATACCGAGGCCATGAAGCAAATGAATGATGGCAAAGAAGGAAAGCAACACTAAGAGCTTTGTCCTGCGTGTGGACTCTGAAACGATGGCCGCCATAGAGAAATGGGCGGCCGACGAGTTCCGCTCCACTAACGGACAGCTGCAATGGATAATATCGGAGGCGCTGCGGAAGAGCGGCCGCCAGCCGAAGAGACGCCGCCCCGCGACGGACGAGGGAAAGGAGGACGGCTTATGACTTACCGTGAACTGAGGCGCATGATTGAGCCTGTTTACGGCAAGGATGAAGCCCGTGCCGTGACGGATTACGTGCTCGAAGTGTACTTCGGACTGTCACGCGCCGACGTAATGTGCGGTGCGGTGGAGGAAATGACGGCCGTTCACGAGGCCGAACTACTTAGGATATTCGCCCGTTTGCTTGACGGCGAACCCGTACAATATATCCTTGGGCGGGCTGAATTTGGCCCGAGGTGGTTCAACGTGCGCCCCGGCGTGCTCATTCCGAGGCCCGAAACCGAAGAGCTTTGCGCCCTGATAGTGGCCGAAAACAAAGATAAGGCGCCCCTGAAGGTGCTCGATATCGGCACGGGCAGCGGCTGCATAGCCGTTACCTTGGCGCTCGACATGCCGCAAAGCAGCGTCACCGCATGGGACATCGCGCCCGAAGCGCTCGACACTGCGACAGAAAACGCCCGCCGGTTGGGCGCCAACATAACCGTGGAACGCCGTGATGCGCTTCACCTTGAGGCGCAAGGCGAGACGTGGGACGTCATCGTATCGAACCCTCCCTACATCTGTAATAACGAGAAAAAGACCATGGAACGCAACGTGCTCGACCACGAGCCACACTCCGCATTGTTTGTTCCCGACGACCAGCCGCTGCTGTTCTACACCGCCATTACCCGTTACGCAGCCCGCACATTGAGCCCCGACGGCACGCTGTACTTCGAGCTTAATCCTCTGTATGCCGACCAAACGGCCGACATGGCACGGCAAACGGGCTTCACTGACATAACAATCAAGGAGGACATGTACGGTAAAAGGAGAATCGGAAAATTAAGAATTAAGAGTCGGGAAATTAAGAATTAAGAGTTAAGAATTAAGAAAATATGA
>NZ_JACJJG010000146.1 GCF_016899855.1 Marseilla massiliensis | reverse complement strand
ACGAGCAGACAAGGAGATTTGTTTAGTCGACGAGTCAACAAGATACAAGCAGACAAGGAGATATGTTTTTCTTCTTATATGGATTGCACCCATACATTATTATATATACTTACAATGCAAATCTCCTTGTCTGCTTGTATCTTGTTGACTCGTCGACTAAACAAATCTCCTTGTCTGCTCGTCCCTTGTCAACTTGTCGACTAAACAAATCTCCTTGTCTGCTCGTCTCTTGTTGACTCGTCGACTATAAAAAAAGTTAAACCGTTGGCTGTGCAGATTATTTTTTGTTACTTTGCACCAAATTAGGTGTGTTATAGCCACTAAGTAATGAGTAAGAAACGAAACAAAACCCGCGTCCGCCATGGATTGCAGGGTATAACTTTATGTATAAGCACGGCGTTGGTGCTGATTTTATTAGGTATGGTGGTGTTCTCCGTGCTGTCGGCGCGGAACTTGTCAGCGTATGTAAAGGAAAACCTTACCGTAACGATGATGTTGGGCGAAGACATGACGGACCCCGAGGCGCGCCAGTTGTGTAACGAACTGCATAAACGGCCGTATATCAGCCATCTTACGTATATTAGCAAGGAGCAGGCACTGAAGGAACAGACCGGGGCTATGGGCACCGACCCGAGCGAATTTCTAGGTGTCAACCCTTTCGTGGCATCAATAGAGCTGCAACTCAAGGCGCAATACGCCAACACCGACTCGCTGAAATGGATATCAAAAGACCTTAAGAAAGACTCTAAGGTTACCGATATAACCTATCCCCAAGACCTTATGGACAGCGTAAACCGCAACCTTAACAAGATAAACCTTGTATTGCTGGTGCTCGCGGTGTTGCTTACATGCGTGTCGTTCTCGCTTATCAACAATACCGTCAAGCTGGGAATGTACGCCCGCCGCTTCACAATACACACCATGAAGCTCGTCGGGGCGTCGTGGGGCTTCATCCGTAGGCCGTTCCTCGGCAATGCTGTCGGCATAGGCTTGTTGGCCGCGTTGCTGGCCGACGGCGTTCTGGCAGGCGGCGTTTACGCCCTGTACACATACGAGCCGGGCGTGCTTACGGTGGTAACATGGCAGGTGATGGCCATAACGGGAGCGTCGGTTTTCGTCTTCGGGTTGGTAATTACGCTGTTCTGCGCCTTCGTGTCAGTAAACAAGTTCCTGCGCATGAAGGCCGGCGACCTGTACAAAATCTGACAGGCAGATTTTGAATTAACAATTAAAAATTAACAAATAAACGGCGTGGCGGAGCGCATTCAGGCATTGAACAAGACAAATCCCGTTGTCTGCTTGTTTCTTGTCAACTTGTTGGCTAAACAGATTTCCTTGTCTGCTCGTTCCTCGTCACTCGTCAACTAAAATCATAGAAATGGACAGAAAGAACTTTGCTTTTGACCGAAAAAACTTCATCCTGCTTGCCATCGGCATGGTAATCGTCATTATCGGATTTATAATGATGAGCGGTGGAGGTACTGACGACAACTCTTTTAATCCCGAAATCTTCAGTACCATGCGCATAAAGGTGGCTCCGGTGGTATGCTTCATAGGCTTCGTGTCGATGATATACGCCATAATGCGTAAGCCAAAAGACGATGAAGGCAATGGTAACGGAAAATACGACAATATCATAAACGACAACAAAAACGCTTAACTTACAGACTTATGGATTTACTTGAAACGGTCATCATCGCCATCGTCGAGGGCCTGACGGAGTTTCTTCCCGTGTCGTCGACGGGGCACATGATAATCGCTCAGAGCTTGCTCGGCGTAGAGAGCACGCCTTTTGTAAAGGCATTTACGGTTATAATACAGTTTGGCGCCATCCTTTCGGTCATCTGCCTTTACTGGAAACGCTTTTTCTATCCTAACGCCGAGAGCCGTGGTGAGTCGTATTGGCACTCGATGTTCAACTTCTACGCCCGCCTCGTGGTGGGAGTTCTTCCGGCCGTAGTGCTCGGCCTGGCGTTTAACGACTTTATCGAGTCTAACCTCGGCAACGTCCAGTTGGTGGCATGGATGCTCATTATAGGCGGTATTTTCATGCTCTTTTGCGACAGGATATTCAATAAAGGCAGCGAAGACACCAAGCTGACGTACAAGCGTGCCTTTATTATCGGCCTTGTACAGTGTATCTCTATGATACCTGGCGTGTCACGCTCGATGTCGACAATCGTCGGCGGTATGTCTCAACGACTCACGAGAAAGGCAGCAGCCGAGTTCTCGTTCTTCCTCGCCGTGCCGACAATGTTGGGCGCAACATGCCTTGAAATGTACAAAATGCTGACACATGGAAGCGGCTCTCTGCTCACGCAGGGCAACAATCTCGAAACCCTTATAATAGGTTCGGTGGTGGCGTTCGTGGTTGCCATACTTGCGATAAAGTTCTTCATCAACTATGTTACGAAGTATGGCTTTGCCGCGTTCGGCTGGTACCGCATTATCGTTGGTATCATCATAATCGCCTGCGGACTGATGGGCGTTGAAATGAAAATGGTTGACTAAAGCGCAATGAACTTTCACGAAGGAGAAATCATACGCCTTAACAAGCCGTACAGGATGTCGAGTTTCGGCGCGTTGGCACGTGTGCGTTACCTCATTTCGCAAAAGCTCGGCGTGAAAAGGATGAAGACCGGCCACGCCGGAACGCTCGACCCGTTGGCCACCGGCGTGCTCCTGCTCTGCACGGGGCGTGCCACCAAGCGCATTGACGAGCTGCAACAGCACACCAAGGAGTACACCGCAACGCTGCAACTTGGCGCCACCACGGCCAGCTACGACATGGAACATCCCGTTGACGCGACGTATCCAACGGAACATATCACCCTCAACCTGATAAAGGAAACGCTCCCGAAGTTCGTCGGTGAGATACAACAGGTGCCGCCGGCGTATTCTGCCTGCAAGGTGAACGGTGACCGCGCGTACGACCTTATGCGTAAAGGCAGGGACGTGGAGCTGAAGCCCAAGACTCTGAGAATTGATGAAATAGAGCTTACATCGTTTGATCCGGCGCTGATGCAGATGTCGATCCGCGTTGTGTGCGGCAAGGGAACATACATCCGTGCGCTTGCCCGCGACATCGGAGAGGCGCTCGGAAGCGGAGCGTATCTTACCGCCCTGTGCCGCACGAGGGTAGGAGACGTCAGGATAGAGGACTGCGTTACGCTTGACGACTTTCCCCAGTGGCTCGACAAACAGACAATAGAAGACATAATAACGGAGGAAAATAATATATGAAACTGTCACAATTTAAGTTTAAACTGCCCGAAGAACTCATTGCCCTTAACCCGCCTTACCATCGTGACGAGTGCCGGTTGATGGTGTTGCACAGAGTGTCGCAGAAGATAGATATGTTTAAAACAGACGAAAAGGGAGAACCTTTGAAGGACGAGGACGGCAAGCCCGTGTACCTCGACTTCCGCAATGTGCTCGACCATTTCGACGAGGGTGACACGTTTATCTTTAACGACACGAAGGTCTTTCCGGCGCGTCTATACGGCACAAAGGAGAAGACCGACGCCAAGATTGAGGTGTTTCTGCTGCGTGAGTTGAACGAGGAAATGCGCCTGTGGGACGTCCTCGTCGAGCCGGCGCGCAAGATACGAATAGGCAACAAGCTCTTCTTTGACGACAGCGGAACGATGGTGGCAGAGGTAATCGACAACACTACGAGCCGCGGACGCACGCTGCGCTTCCTCTACGACTGCCCTCATGACGAGTTCAAGCGCGACCTTTATGCCCTTGGAGAGGCGCCGCTGCCGCATTATATTGTTGACCGCCGTCCCGCTACTCCTGAGGATCTCGACGACTTCCAGTGCATATACGCCAAGCACGAAGGGGCCGTTACCGCTCCCGCATCAGGCCTTCACTTCAGCCGTGAGCTGATGAAGCGCATGGAGATAAAGGGCATTAACTTCGCCTTTATCACGCTGCACTGCGCCTTGGGCAACTTCCATGACATCGAGGTTGAGGACCTTACGAAGCACAAGATGGACTCAGAGCAGATGTTTATAGGCGCCGAAGCGTGCAAGACTGTCAACGAGGCGAAGCTGGCCGGTCATCATGTGTGCGCCGTAGGCACAAGTGTAATCAAAGCAACTGAGACCGCCGTGGGCACGGACAAGATGTTGAAGGAGTACGAGGGATGGACAAACAAGTTCATTTTCCCGCCTTATGAGTTCGGCGTTGCCGACTCGATGATTTCCAATTTCTATCATCCGATGTCAACGTTGCTCATGTCTACCGCCGCGTTCGGTGGCTACGATCTCGTTATGGAGGCGTATAATCTCGCCGTGAAGAACGGCTACAAGTTCGGGTGCTACGGCGATGCGATGCTCATAGTGAACGACTGACATACTTATTTACAGACATCAGGAGTATTTCTTTATTTTGAAATCACCCTTGATGTCTGTTTTGTTTTATGTAAACAGGTAATTTTTATATTTATTTCCGTCTGTAAATCATATTGCTTATGAAACCGAAAAATCTGTTGGTATTGTTCCTTCTGACTGTCACTATGCTTGCAATGCCGCTGCCGCTGCCGGCTGACGATAACGGTGACGGCACATTCTCAAATCCTGTTATCTGGGCGGATGTGCCTGACCCTGACGTTATACGGGTAGGCAACTATTTCTATATGGTCAGCACCACCATGCACCTTATGCCCGGAGCGCCGGTCATGCGCTCAAAAGACCTTGTTAACTGGGAGACGGTGAGCTATCTGTTCGACCGCCTTACCGACACGCCTAATTACGACCTTACCGGCGGAACGGCTTACGGGCGCGGGCAGTGGGCCACCTCGCTGCGTTATCATGACGGCACGTTTTACGCTTACTTCTCGCCTAACGACAAGCCTTTTATGGGGTATGTCTATAAGACGAAAGACCCTGAAAAGGGGTGGACTCTTGTGTCAAGGCTGCCTCATTTCCATGACGCTTCACTGCTGTTTGACGATGACGGCCGTGCTTACGTGTTCTACGGGACGGGTCAGCTCAGGGAACTTAACCCGGACCTGAGCGGCGTTAAGCCCGGAGGCGTTGACATGAAGATATTCGAGCGTGATGCGGAAGAGAACGGACTGCTTGAAGGCAGCCGCGCAATAAAGCACGACGGGAAGTATTATCTGCTTATGATCTCGTGGCCGGACGGCGGTAAGCGCCGCCAGGTGTGCTATCGTGCAGACAAGATAACCGGTCCGTATGAGAAGAAAGTTATTCTTGAAGACAACTTTGCCGGTTTTCCGTATGTCGGTCAGGGCTGTATCGTTGACGACGCATCAGGTAACTGGTACGGAGTGATATTCCAGGACAGAGGCGGTGTAGGGCGTGTGCTTACACTGATGCCGTGCCGCTGGATTGACGGTTGGCCGATGCTTGGCGACGCTGAGGACCATGTGCCCGCCGTGATGCGGAAACCTGTACAGGGCTGTCCTGTCATACCGCTTGTGGTCAGTGACGGCTTTGACGGCAACCGGATGAAAATCAACTGGCAGTGGAATCACA
>NZ_JACJJG010000145.1 GCF_016899855.1 Marseilla massiliensis | reverse complement strand
GAATGAAAACCGCTTGCTTATTATCGCCTTAGAAAAAGATATGGTAACGCGAGTTTCGGAATATACGGCACATCGTCGAAATGAATATGTAATCAACATTTCTGACTTAACGAAACGAGTGTAGTCATCATGCAATGTTGACTATACAATTTTTTCCAATTTCTCCAAGAAAATTTTATTACGGAGTTTTGCTCTTTTAAGTATATCAGAATACTTAATAATTTCAGTGTAAAGGTTTCCAGTAGGCCTACCAAAACGACCAGGCACATCGTAATTGGGACGGAATAGATATTTCAAATAAGCTGCCTCTTTGAATGCTGATTCTGCTTCTTGGATATAATCATAATTTATATTCTCACCTATCAGGTAACCATAAAATGCATGTATCTGTAAAGAATCATCAGATAAATTATTTATCATCATTGCATATTTATTAATCTGCGATAGGTACATAGAAACCTCCACGTCAGGAGCTTTGAATTCTATAATAATACATTTCCCCTCTTCTGGATAAAGCAGAATATCAGGTCTTCTAATTCCTGTATCGATTTCACCTCCATCCATATTATGTCTAACTTTGAATGCCCTTTCTTCATCGGTCAATTCTTCTTTTAGCAATTTTACGCCATTAACTTCTATTTTGTCCAATTGCTTCTCAGAACAGCCATTGAATAAAAGATATTGGTCATCCAATAACCAAATATCACTGGATTCGGTATCAACTGAATGTTGCTGAAAAATTAAGTTGTGCAATAAAGCTTCATCAACACGCCCCTTTTCATTTACACATTCCAATTCCTTGCTAAGAATCATATCAAAAATTTCAATAACAAGTTTACGACGTGCTATATATTTGGTAAGGTTCGTTCTGTTCTGTTGAGGAACAAGTTTTACAAAAGAAATTACTTGTTCTGTCAGTTTGACTTGATAATCTTGATTTGCTGGTGATAATGATTTTAGTTGTTCATATTGCGCTTTTATTCTTGCATCCCTTTTTGCAACCAATTCCATATCCGCCCTATATATGGCTGCAAGAATTTGTTCGTCAGAATCTGATGTTTTTATTTTCTTACGTAAACTCACTATACGGTTTTCGTCTATTAAAAACATTTGCTTCAACTCATCCAAATTTTTTAAAGCATCATTTTTCCTTGCTTGAAATTCGGGATAAACAGAATTAATCTTTTCATTCGTTTCTTCTTTAATTTTATCGACAAGAATACACTCCTCTGGGAATAATTCTCCTTGCTTTTTAAATTCAGATTCTTTGATAAGATGTAAGTTCCCTCTTAAATCATCCTCTATAGAGTCAAAGTAATTTCCCCGAAGAAGGAACATATATCTGTTACCATCAATAGAATCATCTGCCTGTAAAGAATCTATAGATACCTCTTGTGCAATCGCTCCATTGCTAACAAAATATATACAGTTCTTTTTTAATTGCTCTTGCGATTGTACGAATGATAAGAGTGTAAAATGTTCGCAATTTAAGCTATCGACCACTTTCTTATTTTCCAATTTGCTATAATGGACATCCAATGGTTCTGTTTTATCTGGATTGGGTATATCCTCTTTTTTAATGAAAATTGGTTCTAACTTCTTACCATTTTCATACCGCTCTATTATAATTTGGGGCAAATGTTCTTTGCTTTCACAAAATCTTGAGAGAAAATGAATTATGAGTTCATTTTTTACATCAAAAGGTGTAATTTTATTAAAAAAACCTCCATCATTCTTTTCATCAATAGGATTTATAAAGGTTACTAAAGTTCCATACTCTGAAGAGGAGGTTAGTTCTGCAGAGTCTTTTCGTAAAATAGCATTCTCACGTAAAAAAGCATCTTTCTTCGAAAGTACTAAAACTATACGCTCATGTTCTCCGTTTGTCTTTTCATAAATGCTCTCGAAAATAGTTTCATTAAAGAAATGGAGAAATTGTACTCTACCAGTTCCCTTATTTAGAGCACTTTTACTATTATCACGCAAATTCACAATACGCTCAAAACTTTTTTCATTTATGCCTAAGCCATTATCATAAATCTCTATTTTATCCAACGTACATGATTTATGCTCTTCTTCATTAAACATACCTGATGTATAATGAAAAGTAATTACAATCTTGCTATTTTGCAAATGCTCAGCTGTAAACCTCTCAAATATGGCTTCCCATGCATTAGTAAAGGCCTCAAAAATAGGCTGCATGGGATTTCTGCTTTTATGTATAGATTTCAATTCATTGGCATATATAATACCATGAGCTTTTATATATTCTGGCATATGGCAAATTTTTTGAGATATGAATATTACGTGGCAAATTTAAAGATTTTCTCTTAAAATCTATCTCCGTGTGGTGATAAATGTACTAACAAAAGTTAAACAACAGAAAGACAATAAATGTGCCCATTTTTGATAATTGGAGTTGCGTTTTACTTTCAGAATATAAAAGTATTTCAACTGATACATAAACAAATCGTTGCACATGAGAGCCAAATGCGCCTATTATTGGCAGAAAATGCGATTAACATATCTTAGTCATTTTATCACCAGACAGAGAAATCTATCCTGAACTCCTCTTTTTATTAGTTATTAGGGCAGTATTAATCCTTTCGATTTGGAAGATTGAAATATAATCCGTACTTTTGCATATAGCTAATCACCCAACTTCAAAGCGATGAAGAATACAGAAGTTAGCACGTTACAAATCCATTACCTATCTTCAAAACAGACTCTCATAATGAGTTGATAAATAATGATTTGTATTCAGAAAGAATAGTTGTTTCTAAATCGTTACCTGCTAAGCTGGCAATCTTTGTAAGTTCTTTGTTTTCAATGAGTAAGAAGGAATGATATGTCTTCCTGAATGGAAACTGATTCGCTTTGCTATCCCTGCTTTCATGCACCAGTCCCTTATTGTCGAGTTCGTCACGTGCGGCGAATGAATCCAATCGAATACGTTGTCGTCAGGCTTGCCACGCTCTCCCATAAGCTCGACGGCTTCCGGGGCGAGGTCGAGATATTCAAGCCCGTTTGTCTTTTTCTGATTGAAAATAATCCGTGTGAAATTATCCTGCGTGTACACGTCTTTCCATTTGAGCCGCTCGATGTCGCTCCGGCGCAGACCTGTCAGGCACGAAAGCAGGAACGCCCGTTTGACGGACGGGTAATGGCATTCCGTCTGGGCGAGCATCCGTACCTCGTCTATCGTGAAGTACATTCGTTTCCCCTCTTCCGCTTTTATGCCCTCAATGCCCCGTATAGGGTTGTACGCTATTATCCGCTCGTCGTATGCTTGGTTACAACAGGCTCGCAGCTTGTTGAAATAGGAAACCTTACTGTTCCGGGCGAGCGGTCTGTCCTTTACACGTTCCCGGCTATCTTCCGACCATGCACATGCCTCGTTTTCGAGGTAGTTCTTGAAGCCCAGCACAAAATCATGGTCGATGTCTTTCCATTTTAATTGTTTCAGTTTCGGACAGTATTTGAGCAGATGTTTCAGGCAGGAGTTCCAATTCCCCCAATTCCCCATCGTGTCGTCTTTGAAACGCTCTTTGCACATCGCCACATAATACTCGTAGAAATTGCTGTCCTCCTTGAAAGGGGATTGAAGCCGTACTCGCTGTTCTGAAGTTCGACGAGCCTTTTGCCCCGGATGGCTTCGGCGAGCTTCATTGTCTCTTGGTTCTTGTGTTTGTCCGTCCGGCTTGTTTCGGGGATAAGATAGAGTTTAAGGTACTCATACGACTTCTGCCCGTTCAGATAGATGTCGAGGTAAATGGAGTATAGCCCTGTCGGGGTTTTCCGCTTTCTCAATCGGATAGGTTCTTTTGATTGTGCCATAAATTTGTTGCTTTTTGTTGCTCTAACTATTCGAGCAACAAAATAACAACAAAAAAACGACAAATCAAATACAACTTGTGCAAAATAGTCCTATTTTTCAAACAGCACCTAAACCGTTGGTATATCGTGTGTTATTTCGCATAAGTTGTATCCTTTTTGTATCTGAATTGACATGGTGAAAATTGCGGTCATTTTCCGACGCAGAATCTACTTCCCTATGCAGAAGTTACTATTTGCAAATATAAGTCGCTGATAATCAGCGTATATTCCTCCAATTATGGGGGACAGATACTATGCCGAGGGACGAAGGAGGGACGGAAAATATACAAGAATCTGCAAATGAAGTTGCCGTCAAAAATAAAATATACAAACATCTGCAAAGACGTTTTTCCAGTTCTTTGTATATTCACATTCGTTAACACGTATTTTTGCAGATTCTTGCAATCGCTGAAAATGGTGTGAAAGAGTAACCTTCAATTTTAGCTTCTTTAGGTACATTTATCTTTGCAGTTCTTTGTATATCTTTGTAATCTGACGAAAAATCGGAGTTTTTTTAAACTAAAAATCGTGTTGTTAAAAAGTGTTGGTTCTCATTTGTCTTAGCCTATAATGTGTTATTCCTTTTCTTTTAATCTTTGATCTTGACCATTCGGCATGACATTAATAGTAGTCGGAAGATAAATGGTTTAGTTTAGGTTATAGATATTTAATATGGGATTAAACTAAACCAAGCCCAGAAATTGATTCGGACTATCGCCCTTTTTTATTTTGATGGCAATTGTATCTCTGCTTATAGTTTTTGCACGTTTTTTACTCCCAAATTCACTAAAAACGCGAATTTGAGAATAAATTTCTATAAAAATCGCCGTTATTTGAGGAAAATGTTTGGTTGAACAAAATAAAAAAAGCTATATTTGCAACAAATTTATGCTGGTATTCATAAAATAAACGAAGATGGCTACAAAAATACAGCAAATATTAGAGACGGCGCCCAATGAATCAGTCTTGTTCGGTTCGTGGCTTTCAAGTCATGGATTGGATGCTCGTGGTCAGTATGCTTATATGAAAAGAGGATGGCTTGACCGTATATCGAAGGGTGTTTATAAGATACACGGGACAGAACCAAGCCTATTTGCTGCTGTATCGTCATACAACACGCAACTTAGTAAGAGTTGTGTTGTAGGTGCATATACAGCTTTGGAACTCCGCGGATACTCCCATTACTTGTCAATGGGGAAGCCTAAGGCTTATCTTTTTACTGACAAAAGTAATAAGTTGCCTTCGTGGTTACTAAAAGAGGAGTGGGATATGACTATAAAATACATGACTACATCTTTTCTGGGTGATGAGCTGTTGGGAGTAGAAGCCATGACTATCAATCAACATGAATTGCTTGTGTCATCTCCAGAGCGTGCCATGTTGGAGTGTCTGAACTTGCCGGATGCATCTTCATCTTTGCTCGATATCTATTATGTCATGGAGGGCTTAACTACATTACGTCCCAAGATGGTTCAGACATTATTGGAGGCATGCACCTCTCAGAAAGTGAAACGCCTGTTCCTCTATATGGCAGAAAAGGCTGGTCACTCCTGGTATAAGGCTTTGAAACTGGAAAATGTCAATCTTGGCACATCTAGGTTTATGATAACGTCAACAGGAAAGTACATTAATAAGTATAATATGACAATCTCAAAAGAACTTGCAGAATATGAATGATATAAGATCAAATGTTTATGCGCAGAAGGTTGAGTTGCTACTCCGTCTCATTCCGATTGTGATGGAAGAGGATGTGTTTGCCATACATGGTGGTACTGCCATCAATCTGTTCTTGAAGGATTTGCCTC
>NZ_JACJJG010000144.1 GCF_016899855.1 Marseilla massiliensis | reverse complement strand
AGTTCGTGGAGACGCTCAAGCAGGACGTGTAATCCAAGAATTTAAAGAAGTTAGTGAAGTTAAAGAAGTTATAGCCATTACCTTTGCTGCTTATAATTGGCTGGGCTACAGGCTTTAGCTTCTGGCAAAAGGTTATCCATTATTACCTTTACTGGCTTATAATCGGCAATACACTTGGCTTTAACTTCTAACGAGCGTAGCGAGTGATAACTTCTCCAACTCCTTTAACTACCAAATAAACAATGGACAAAGAACTAAGAAACATGTTGGTTGATGATGGCTGCCGCGGCGTGGCGCGTTCAGTTCAAGGTGAGATTCGGACGTTCGAGCGCCGCGGCGTAGCCGACCTTTTCAGCCTCGTTACCGACGAGCCGGACTTTCTGAGGGGAGCTTCCGTTGCGGACAGGATAATCGGACGCGGCGCAGCACTGCTGCTCGTGAAAGGCGGCGCGGCTGAAGTCTACGCCCAAGTAATCAGCTCCGGAGCCCTTGAAGTTCTCATTCAAGCTGGCATTGAGGTGGAATACGGCCAGCTTGTGGCCAACATCATCAACCGTACAGGCACAGACATATGCCCCGTTGAGAAGCTTACGGCCGACACATCTTCGCCCGACGAGGCTTACGTGATGATAAAACAATTTCTCGAAAACATGAAAGTTAGAAGTTAAAGAATTTATAGAAGTTAAAGAAGTTATAGCCAAATGCCTTGTTATATATGGCTGAAGTAATGGCTTTAACTTCTAACGAGCGCAGCGAGTGATAACTTATTTAAGTTCTATTACTTCAAAAAAGAACAACAATCAACTAAATAACACAACAATGAAAACAACATCATCAACTGCGGTTTACTCTTTGAGTTACCGTGAAAGCAAAACTTACGTGGCAGCGACACTGTTCGTCATAGGTAACATCCTGCTGCCACAGCTATGCCATCTCATGCCGCAAGGCGGCTTAATATGGCTTCCCATCTATTTCTTTACGCTAGTAGCGGCCTATAAATACGGCCTTACGGCAGGTTTGCTCACGGCAATCGTCTCCCCGATTGTCAACAGCTCACTTTTTGGAATGCCGGCAGCGTCAATGCTTCCAATCATTCTTACCAAGTCGGTACTACTCGCCTTGGCTGCTGCTTTCATCGCTTCAAAGGTGCGCCGCGTGGCTCTTTGGGCCGTTGCCCTTGCCGTTTTGGCTTACCAAGGGATAGGAATGATGGCCGAATGGGGCATGACCGGCTCGCTCACGGCTGCCCTTCAGGACATCCGTCTGGGCTGGCCTGGCATGCTGGTGCAGATATTCGGCGGCTTCGCCATTATAAAGTTAATCAAGAAATAATGGCTTTTTAGAAGTTTGTGACGTAAAAGATGTTAGGGAAGTTATAGCCAAATGCCTTGTTGATGACAACCAATAAAGGTGATGGCTATAACTTCCCTAACTTCTTTTATTCCCTTTACTTCCTTTACTTACTCTTCATCCACAACTTTTTCTATACGCCTCAAATGCTTGGCACGGCCCGATATAATCAGCGGAACACGCTCTACAACCACGACTGATGTGTCAAGTCCGAGCGCGTTAGGCTCGTCAATACCGATTTTGCGGATGATGGCGTAGAGGCTCATCAGCAGGTTCTGACGGCGATTGTGCGAGTCTTCAGGATAATATATGCGGTGAATTATGACAAAACGGAAGTCGCCCGGTATGCCGTTCTTGCGCAATGAAGGGTACGTACTGGTAAGGTCAAGCTTGCCGTCGGCCACAAGGTCCTCAACTATTTGCCGCAAGTAAAGGCTCACACGGGGTTCAATCCTGAATCCGATGCGCATTGTCACACTGAAAAGAGTATCCTTTACGAGCGGCGTAAAGGTATATTCCAACGTGTCGGGAGTGTCGACGAACTCAAGGTTTAGCAGCCAATAGTGGTCGGCACGCTTGGGTTGCTTGTTTATTATGGAGTAAACCAGCTTGTCATCCACGCTCCCTTCGCCGTGTGAATGGTTTACATATACAAGATTTGAGGCGTACTTAGGTATTGTATCGTCAGCCTTTATGTCGGATATTATGCCGTAATAGTCGCTCGTCCGTTTAGAAGAAAGATGTCGGCGGCGTATTTTCAGCGCGGCAACCCACACCAACATGATGAAGCACAGCAGTCCGCCGATAAGCAGCGTGAACCAACCGCCCGCCATGAACTTTGACAGATTGGCGGCAAGGAATATCCCTTCAATCACGCAGTAGGCGCCGACAAACGCCAACGCGGCCACACGTGCCGTACCGCTCATGCGCAGGTAGAACCCCAATAGCAGCGTCGTCATCAGCATGGTGATGGTTATCGCCAGTCCGTAAGCAGCCTCCATGCGCGACGAGTCACGGAAAAGCAGCACCGTAAGCACCACTCCCACGTACATCGTCAGGTTCACCGCCGGTATGAACAGCTGTCCTTTCACGTTTGTGGGGTGCTTGATACGCATGCGTGGCCAGAAGTGCAGGTTCATGGCTTCACTCAATATGGAGAACGAACCGCTGATAAGTGCCTGGCTGGCCACGATTGCCGCCCCCGTGGCCATTACTATAGCGAAGAGCAGCATGTCCTGTGGCACGATGGCATAGAATGGGTTTACGCCAGCAGTTATCCGTCCTGCGTTGGCCAGAATCCACGCTCCCTGCCCGAGATAGTTGAGTATCAGCATTGCCTTTACGAACAGCCAGCTTATCGTTATGTTACGACGGCCGCAATGCCCGAGGTCAGAGTACAGTGCCTCAGCACCCGTCGTACACAAGAATACGGCGCCGAGTATGAAGAACCAGCTGGGCGACTCAACAAGCAAACGCACCGCATAATACGGGTTAAAAGCCTTCAATACCTGCGGACAGGCCGTCAGCGCCGCCGCGCCAGCCACCCCGAGCAGCAGGAACCAGAGCAGCATGAACGTGCCGAAGGTGCGCCCTATATGCTCCGTTCCGAACCTTTGGACGAAGAATATCACAGTGATTATCGCAATCACCACGGGCATTACGGGCAGGTCGGGGCTTATTCCCTCCAGTCCCTCGATAGCAGTAGTCACCGTGATGGCGGGCGTTATCACGCCGTCGGCAAGCAAGGTGCTCGCCCCGATAACGGCTATCACGTAAATCCACCTGCGCCTGTGTCGCCTGAGCAGGGCGTAGAGGGCCAGTATGCCGCCCTCGCCGTTGTTGTCGGCACGCAGCGCGATAAGCACGTATTTTACCGTAGTCTGCAACGTAAGCGTCCATATTATACACGAAAGCGCGCCGAGAATATAGTCTGTGTAGAGCGTCTCGCCGGTGCTTACGATGGCTTTCATCACGTAAAGGGGCGACGTTCCTATGTCGCCGAACACTATCCCGAGTGTCATCAACAGCCCGGCCAACCCGACCTTACCGGCCGTCGTGGCTGTGGCAGCATGTCTTAAATCAGCCATAAAAGCAATCTTTTTGTCATGTTTATTGTTCTATTTATCTTGAAAACGGGTGCAAATATAGTTTAAATAGTCTGAAACGTACAAAAATTAACACCTTTTATACGACACGAAAAGACCGTAATTTTTGACACAAACATAACCAGTTGATAATCAGCATGTTACCTCAGCCACCACAAAATGCCGCCTTTTAGTCTCCAAAAGACGGCATTTTAGCGTGCGATTGACGGCCTTTTGCCTTGCTGTTTGCCGTCTTTTGCCACCCCGAAAATATGCTACGGCACGACGGCTTGCGGCAAGTTTTATGCAGGATGGTGTCCGTGTGTTGTGTAAAATGTGTAATTTTGCGGTATGAAACGACTTCTTCCGCTCATCATAACGCTTGCGCTCCTTATGCTTTCGTGCGACAGGTACGCCAAGTATGAACCCATGTTTTATCCCATCGACAGCGTTTCGTCTACCCATCCTGACAGCGCCCTGCGCCTGCTTGAGGCATTGAAGCCTAAGATTGAGGACGCTCCGGAGCGCATTAAGGCGTATTACGGCTTGATGGAGACCAAGTATATGCTCAATTCAGACGCGCGGTTCACCTCCGACAGTACCATCCGTGCAGTGGCGGACTTCTACGAACGCCACGGCGACGACAACCACCGGATGTTCTCCAAGCTGTTGCTTGGCTGCGTGAACTATACGATGGGCGACAACACCGAAGCCATGCTCAACCTCGAGGCGGCTGCCGCCAGCGCCGACACTACGTCGGACGACTGCCTGTACGTGGTGCTCGGCCAGGTGTACGCCCATCTTTCGCAGGTTTATCTTGACGAGTACATGCCGCGTAACGTCATCCGCGCCTCGCACCTTTGCTACCGATATTCAATGCGTGCGGGCGATACGCTCACGGCGTTGAGCGGCCTTGACCATATATCCAACGCCTACATCTTCATGGGACAGCCCGATTCTGCCCTCGCGGTAACACTCCGCTCATTGCGCCTTTTCCGTGAGAGCGGCTACGTAGAGGCAGCGGCAATATCCCAAGCGAAGCTAATCGAGATATATCTTGACCGTAACGACACGGCCAACGCGGCACGCTGCATGACCGTGTTCGACCGCGACTCGCGCGTAATAGGCGTTGATGACAACGTAGAACCCCACTACCAAGGCATTTATTACGTAAAAGCCATCTATTCAGTCAGCACCAACCGCCTTGACTCCGCCGCCTACTGGTTAGGCAAGATACGGCAGATAGACAATCCGTCGCTCAACATCCGCGAGGCGGCGGCATACGTCGCGTGGCAGATATACGACAAGATGGGTGCCAAGGACTCCGCACTGAAATACGCAACGGTGAGCAGTGAACTCTCCGACAGCCTGACAACGGAGATTATGAGAAACACATGCTCGGTTGTGCAAGCGCAGTATGAGCGCGCTAACCTGCGTAGCCAAGTGGCCGACAAGGCTCTCGAGGCCGAACGGATGAAGACCACCGCCCTGGCCGTTGCCCTTGTGCTGCTCGCCGTCTTGTCCGCTTCTGTATATATAATAAGGAAAAGGCGTGCCGAGATGCGCCGCCGTGAACAGCGCCACAGGCAAGACATTGACGCCCTGACGCGCGCCCAAACCGACCTGCAACAGCTGCTTACGCTTACCGAGGAGGAGCGCGACGAGCTGGCGAAGGACAAGCGCGAGGCCATAGAACGCCTGCAAAGCATGGAGACTTTACAGCGTAACGTTGACGCGGCGACCGTGGAAGAGCGTCTTGCCAACGCCGACATTGCCCGCCGTTTCAGGCAGATAGCCGAAAATCCCCTCGCCCACCCGACGCCCGAAGAATGGCAGGAACTGCGTTCGATGATAAACTCTGAGGTGCCCGGTTTTTACTCAACGCTGAACAACGGGCACGTTCTGCGCCCCGACGAATACGACCTCTGCATCCTCCTCCGCCTGCATTTCAAGCCATTGGAGATAAGCAACCTCACCGGCATTTCACAGAAAAACGTGTCCGCTATACGCCGAAGGCTCTTGCAGAAAGTGCTCGGACGCGACGGCAAACCAAGCGAGTTTGATGATTTTATCATAGGGATTGTTAGATAAATTTTGGGGAGTTAACGGGAGTTAGGCGCTTCGCGCCGGAGTTATCGGGAGTTAACGGACAATAGTTCAGCTCTTGACAGCAAGGCATTTGTCCGTTAACTCCGGCGAACGCAGTGAGCCTAACTCCCGTTAACTCCAGCTAACTCCCTATTCTACAACGCCCTGTTTATGGGCGTTGTAGAATATTGTAGAAA
>NZ_JACJJG010000143.1 GCF_016899855.1 Marseilla massiliensis | reverse complement strand
AATCCTGCTTGGCCAAAAGGGTCAAAGTCGCGTGGCTTTTCCAAGGCTCCGGTGTCAGTGCGTCAAGCTCGTTGCTGTCATGCCACTTGCCGTCCGTGATATGGATATTGGCAGGTATGCTGCCTCTCAAATCCAATAGGGTGTGCATCTTGACAGCTCCTTTGCTGTATTTTCCCAAAGCCCACGTTGCAAGCCTTATACTGGTTGATATGGTCGTGGAATCAAGCGCATATATCACGTTATCAATGGTAATTTGAGACAGTTGGATATTTGAGTACATCGGTCTGACCGTAGCAATCAAATAAAGGCCCAGTCCTTCAAAAATGCGATAATCCCTACTTTCGTTTGCACGAGACAATGAGGTATGGTTCACGGCCTTACGAAAACCGAGATGATAAAGCATCTTGTTATGAGCTTCGAGGCATAGACAAATATCCCTCAGAGAATCACATCCTGTCAACTGTCCGAAAAGCAGATGAAGAAGGTGATTGTAACTGCTGAGATTTTTGGTATGCCAATCTCCTTTATATTGCTTTACGAGTTTATCAAACTGATAACGCGGTATATACTCGACAACTTGGGAAAATACAAACTTGCCTTGATTCATAATCCTGATGTGTTGAAACTACAGGACTAATAAATCATTTTCAAATCAAAAAATCAATGAACGCTTATATTTGATTAAAAATTAATCGTTTAACTACAGTGATGTGATTTTTATCGCACCACTAATATTTTTCACTCTTCACTTAAAGCGATATTTCTGTTGTGCGGATTTTTGGAACAGTCAAATCCGTCAGAAATGCCTTCTGATATCCGTATGACTTCAATTTCTTACAGATTGTTGATTCTTTCAAGCAGGAAATCCTCGATGTTGATATATTGCACGCCTTTATCGTCAGTCCATGGCAGCACGTTATCGTTTACGACAACGATTTTTGCAAATGAATCGTCAATCCTGTTGAGCGAATTGACCTCCTGTTGCCGCTTCTCTTCATTGGAAACAGTCAGGGCTGATTGTATGTAATAACGTTTGTCTGCCAAATTCACCACAAAATCCACTTCAAGCTGCGAACGCTTGTTCTTTCCTTCTAAAGAATAGTTGTACTCAACAATTCCCACGTCCACATTGAATCCACGCGCCTTGAGTTCGTTGTAAATGATGTTTCCCATGATATGGTTCTCTTCCTGCTGGCGGAAATTGAGCAGAGCGTTGCGCAAGCCTATGTCCGTGAAGTAATATTTTAGCGGCGAATCAATGTATGAGCGGCCTTTTATGTCGTAACGATATGCCTTGTTTAGAATATAAGCGTCAATAAAGCAGTCAAGATAGTTTGAAATCGTATCGCTTTTTATTTTCACCCCCTTGACAGACTGGAATGTGTTTGCCAAACGTGTCGGATTGGTCAGCGAGCCCACGGCTGAAGCCACAACATTGAGCAATTCGTCAAGGGTTTCCGCATTTGCACGAAGCCTGTTGCGTTCAATCACATCCTTTATATAAGTGAGTCTGAAAAGGTCTTGCAGATAGTTCGACTTTTCCTCATGGGTAGGTTTCTGCAATACCAAAGGCATTCCACCGTAAGCGATGAATTCACGCCATGCAAAGCGCTTCTCTTTTGGATAAGCCGGATAAAACTCGTCGTAAGTCAGCGGGGTGATGTGTATCTCCTGGCCCCTGTCACGGAAGGCGGTAGCCACGTCCGAAGACAGCATCTTTGAGTTGCTGCCCGTCACATACACATCTACATTCGGCAGGCTTTTCAAACCTAACAGCACGTCAACAAAGGTGATTTTTGCGCCGGAACCTTTGGGAAGATAAGGATTGTCTATCGACTCAACCATTTGTATCTCATCAAGCAGGATATAATAGTCCTTTGAAGTATCGCCCACTATTTTGCGAAGATGTTCGCCTAACTCCAAGGGATTCCTGTAACGCGCATTCATATCGTTGTCAAGTTCGATAATTACAATCTGGTCGGCAGGTACTCCGTCTTGCAAGAGATAGTCACGATAGAGCACTCCTAACAAATAGGATTTACCGCATCGTCTGATACCTGTTATGATTTTTATCTGTCCGTTTTTACGGCTGTCTATCAATTTTTGAAGGTTTCTTTTTCGTTCTATTCTCATTTGTCTAACGGAAATGTTTGCGGATATACGAGCTTTTACCCTGCAAAGATAGCAAAGTTTCCCCATTTATACATATTGCCGATAGGGAATTTAGCCAATTAGGCGGATTTTTTTGCGTGTATCCGCACTTATACCCACCATAAAACTTGACATGCCATTGTTACAATTCTTCTGGTTTGGGCATCAAGTAAAAGAACCTCACGAATCCGTTTGATTGTTTGCAATTAAAGTTTGAACAATGAATATTTCACATAATCCGCCTTGTTTTTCTGCGAAATTTCACATTATTCCAATTCTTAAACGGAAAGGCATTGTACAGAGGTGTGGAACAACGTGCAAAGGTATGACCACTTTTATTTTTTCATGATGAACTTCTCAACCAAAGTTCGTAAATATTCCTGGGGAACATTCAACGTGCCGTAACGGCTGATGGTCTGATATTCATCGGTTCCTTTCCTTATGACGTATTTATGTTCCTTGCCGTTTATGTCGGCATACAGGTGGTAATTTCCGTGGTATGCTTCCTCAATCCTGACATTGGACGCTGTGTTGCCTTGTCCGTCGGTTAAGGCTGCAACGCCGTTGTTTTTTTGCAGGTAGTTCCATTCAGCCAAATGCCGGTCTATGCAAGAAGCCACACGTCCCGTACATTCTTCCTTTACACCGTATTCGTCGGCAAGCGTCCTAAAATTTTTTAACGCTTCCACGACCTTGCAGATTATCGCCTCGGGGCGGCGTATGCCGTTGTCGGAGGCGAACGAAAGGATGTCCTGTTTCGTCATGCCGCTTGTCTTTCCGCCGACAGACATACAATGTCCGTCTTCCGGTTGGTATCCGCCGCTGTTGAAGATGAACGTCATGTCGTATGCTGGGGACAGCCTCCAACGCCCTTGCCTGTCCATGATGAACGAGAAGTTCTTGTTGTGGTCGTCGGTGTTGTTGGCAAGGATGTTGAACACCAAACGCCTGAACACCTCTTCGGAGTCCTTCTCCGGCACATCGAGTTTCCTGCACACCATGAGCAGCTCCTCATAGCTGTGAGCGCCCGGCCATATTGTCGCAAGCGTCTGTACGTGCAGTTTGCCCCCGTCTTTTCGGTCGAAGCGCCTTGTCAGGAAATGCCTGCGCCTTTCCACTTCAAGCAGCCGCGAGTCAGTCATGCTTATGCCTGAATCAACCGCCATACGGTAATACGCCATTTCAAGCTCCGCCGACGAACGGGCGGCCTATCTCCTCGTCCCAAAGTATAACTTTTACCGTCTTGCTCATAGTTTCTTATGTCTTATGCGTTGCACTTTCTTTTCGTCGTCCCTTACGAGATACGGCGACTCTGGCAGTTCGGGCATGAAGTCGTTGATGGCGTTAATCCATCCTACGGCTTTCAACAAGAGCAGGAACGTGCCCAACGACAGGTTGTTGGCCGTGCCGCTTTCAAACTTGTATATGGTAACGGTTGACAGGCCGGTCTTTTCCGCCACGTCCTTTTGTGTAAGGTTGGCCCTCTGCCTGTAATCCCTGAACCTCGTGCCGAGCAGGTGTATCAGTTCGGGGATTGAATAGCCTGTCAAGTCTCCCATAATAACAGTAATTATATTTATGCTTAATAGTCAAATAAAGGCTTAACACTAAATAGACTTAATGTTATTTGCAGAGATAAAGATTATCGCCGAAAGCGCAATGGCTATCATCATGATTTTTCATAAAAGCCCGTTTTTACGACTGTTCTTCCTTGTCAACGCTTCCATTTTCGAGTCCCAACCGCCTGCACAACTCCGGGTCGCTTTTGATACGTTCCATCTCGTCGTTGACGATGGCCTGCGCGTCGGCCTTTATGCGGTCGTAGTTGCGCTGGATTTGCTGCGCCATGATGTCGTTGCCGTCCTTGTCACGGAACTCGTTTATTACCGGGATTTTCATGTAAGCACGTTCCTCCGCGCCGACCTTGGCGTGGTCTACCACGATTTCGGCGTGGAAAATCTTTTGGCTTATCTTCTCGCCTATATTGTCGGAAACGGCACCGACGAACGTGCCTTGCGACAGGTTGGATATTTTGGAGGCGGGTATGAGCTGGTCGAGCTGGGTGTTTATCGAGGTAGACACGTCCTGCCGGTTTATCGAGACGGACTGGCGCTGTTGCAGGATTTTGCCGAAACGCTCGGAGAGGGTTTTCGCAGTCTCGCCCACCACCTGTCCGCTGAAGATGTTGCCAACGGTGTTCTGTATTACCTTCGACTCCTTCTCGCCGTAGTCGCGGTTGAGCTGCGAGAAGTCCTGGAAGCCAAGGCATACCGCCACCTTGTTGCTTCGCGCCGTCGCGATGAGGTTGTCGAGGCCTCGGAAATAGATTGTAGGCAGCTCGTCGATGATTATCGCGCTCTTCAACCTTCCCTTCTTGTTCACCAGTTTCACTATCCGCGAGTTGTAAAGGCCGAGCGCGGCGGAATAGATGTTCTGGCGGTCGGGATTGTTGCCGACGCAAAGTATCTTCGGTTCCTGCGGATTGTTAATGTCGAGCGAGAAGTCGTCACCCGTCATCACCCAGTAAAGCTGCGGTGAAATCATGCGTGTCAAGGGTATTTTCGCCGATGCTATTTGCCCCTGCAACTGGTCTTGCGCCCCGCCTTTCCATGCGTCCATGAACGGCGAAAGGTAGTTCTCAAGTTCGGGATACGACGTGAGGATGACGAACAGGTCGGCATACGGCTTGTTGAGCAGCTCCACGGCGTGCGGAAAGGTGCAGTATATGCCGCCCTTGTATATTTTGAGGTACCAGATTATGGCCGCAAGCAGGATAATCGGCGACTCCACGAAGAAGTCGCCCTGCTTTTCAATCCACGTGCGGTTGAGGTTGAGCATGATGGTGTAACTCGCCTCGTAAGCGTCGGATATGTCGGTCATGAAGTCGGGATTGATGGGATTGCAGCGGTGCGAGCGGCGCGGGTCGTCGAAGTTGATGACGTAGAACTTCGGCGCGGCGGCGTACTTGTCCATGTTGTGTAGCAGTGTGTTGTAGGCTATGACGGACAGGTCGTCGAACTTGTAGTCGTAGATGTAGGCGCTGTAACCCTTTGAAATCATCTGGCGGATGTAGTTGTTCACCACGGCGTAAGACTTGCCAGAGCCTGGCGTACCCAGCACAATAGTTGCGCGGAACGGGTTTACAACGTTTATACAGCCGTCGTTCATCCTGCCGCCGTACATGAAGCGCGTGGGCAGGTTGACGGAGTATTCGTTCTCCATGAGGCGCGTCTCCTGCATGAAGCTCTCGTTCTCGGTGTTGAACACGTCCTTCATCAGCCCGTGCCTGAACAGGCGGCTCATCCACAGCCCGGACATCAAGAGGCAGAGATAGCCGCAGGTCAGGGTGGAAACATACAGTGCCGTGGCCGCTGCGTGCGGCAGGCGCAGGTCGAGCAGCCACCAGTTGAAGAAGAACAACGCCGAGCCGACGGATAGCGCGGCGAGTATCTTGCGCCACGTTATGCCCTCGCCCTTCACGCCGATTGTGCCCATGCAGGATATGGCGAGCAGCAACACGGCGGCCAGCTTGCTCCACAGCGTGTTTCCGAAAATGCCCGTGGTGCGGTTGAAGTTAAGTATTATTCGGTCGATTACGCCGATGTCAAGGTTCCATTCCCTTATGCTTTCGTGGCAGAACACGTAGACGTGCGCCACCA
>NZ_JACJJG010000142.1 GCF_016899855.1 Marseilla massiliensis | reverse complement strand
CTTTAACTACTGAAAAAATCTCCTTTAACTACTTAAATGAATCCTTCTTGTCAAAGAACACTCTCGTGGCGTTAAGCACCGCGAGCAGGGCCACGCCTACGTCGGCGAAGACGGCGGCCCAGAGGTTTGCCATTCCGAACAGGCCGAGAACCATCACCAGCAGCTTTATTCCGATGGCGAAGACGATGTTCTCGTGTACAATGCGGCGCGTGCGGCGGCCTATGCGTATGGCGGCGGCCACTTTCGCCGGGCTGTCGTTCTGTATCACCACGTCGGCCGTTTCTACTGCCATGTCGGCGCCAAGTCCTCCCATGGCAATGCCTACGTTGCTCAGCGCCAGCACGGGGGCGTCGTTTATTCCGTCGCCTACGAAGGCCACGTTGCGCCCGTCATGCTTCAGGGCTTCGATATGTTTTACCTTGTCTTCGGGCAGAAGGTCGCCGTAGCCCTTGTCCACCTTCAGCGTGTCGGCCACCTTGTCAACGAGCGCCTGCTTGTCGCCCGACAGTATCTCGACATGCCCTACGCCGCTCTTGCGCAGTCGGGCAACGGCCTCTATGGCGTCGTCTTTCAGCGTGTCGGCAAGCAGTATGTGCCCTACATACCGTCCGTCCCTGGCGCAGGCCACGATTGTTTCGGGCACCGAGGCCAGCTCTTCCGGGTAGGCTACGCCCTCGCGGTCGAGCAGCTTCAGCGTGCCGGCCAGCCAGCGCGAGCCTCCGGCCACGGCCGCAAGCCCGTAGCCGGGTATGTCCTTCAGCTCGGTTACGCTTACGCCAGTGCTTCCCGCGTATTCGGTTATTGCCTTGGCTATTGGATGGTTGCTGCCGCTCTCCATGGCGGCCACCACGTCAAGCAGTCCTTCGTGTGCCTTGTCGTCGACTTTTACGACGTCGAACTTGCCGCGTGTCAGCGTTCCCGTCTTGTCGAACACTACGGTGTCGAGTCGTGTCACGGCGTCGAGCCAGTTGCCGCCCTTGAAGAGTATGCCCTTCCTTGAGGCCGCCCCGATACCTCCGAAATAACTCAGCGGTATGCTGATGACCAGCGCGCAGGGGCACGATATCACAAGGAAGATTAGCGCCCGGTAGAACCATGTGCTGAAGTCGTAGGCGAACGACGCGTCGGCCAGCGACCACAGCCACGGCACGAGCGCCGTAAGCGCCGCCAGGGCGATGACCGTAGGTGTGTAGACACGGGCGAACTTGCGGATGAACAGTTCGGCCGGAGCCTTGCGCCCGGAGGCCTCTTCCACCATGGATAGTATGCGGGCCACGGCGCTCTGGTCGGCGGGGCGCGCCACACGGAGGCGCACCGCGCTGTCGGTGGCTATCATCCCGGCCAGCACCTCGCCGCCGGTCTCTATCGTGCGGGGCACGCTCTCGCCCGTCAGGGCCGCCGTGTTGAGCGCCGCGGCCGGCGTTGTCAGCACGCCGTCGAGCGGTACGCGCTCGCCCGGGCGCACCTCGATGATGTCGCCTACGGCCACTTCGTCTGGACTCTTGGTTACGATACCCGTGGCCGTCACTACCGAGGCGTGGTCGGGACGGAACTCCATCAGGCTCTTGATGTTGTCGCGGGCACGGTCAACGGCCATGTCCTGCAGGGTCTCGCCGATGCAGTAGAACAGCATTACGGCCACAGCCTCGGGATATTCGCCGATGGCGAAGGCGCCGATTGACGCCACGCTCATCAGCATGAACTCGCTGAACACGTCGCCCTTCATGGCGCATTCCCATGCCTCCTTCATCACTCCGAGCCCTACGGGCAGGAAAGCCACGATGTACCAGGCTATGCGCGGCGCCCCGCCGGCAAACCAACCGACGTTGGCATGCGCCATGACAATGCCTGCGATGAGCATGGCCAGCGATATGCCCGGTTTGAGAAAACTCCTTTCTTCCATATCTTTTGCTGTTTAAATAGTCGTTTTACTGATGCAAAAGTACGGCTAAAGGAGTGCAACCGGGTTGCAAAGTTGGGGCGGGGCAGGGGCCTGCCGTGAGTAGGGCGGCAGGCGGAGTGTAAGTGGCTGATAGTCAGAGGGGTTATAAAAGGCCGTCTTTCGGAGGCTGAAAGACGGCATATAGCAACGCGAAAGGTGGCCTTTTGTAATGTAAAAGGCCACCTTTCGGTTCTCGTCCGCTGCCGTTCAGACGAACATCAGCGTGGTTATTGTTCCGGGGTCGAATATCTCGCGCGCCACGTCCTGCAGGTCTTCGGGCGTCAGCTCGTCGATTTTCTCCATCAGTCGGGATATGTCTTTCTCCCTGCCGCTGTGCAGGTAGTTCTTCGAGAAGTCGAGGGCGAAGCTCTCGCGGTTGTCGCATGCCACGCCGATTTGCCCCTTTATTTGGCGTTTTGCGGCAGCCAGCCGTGCTGCCGAGAGGGGCTTCGAGGCCATCTTGTCGAGCTCCCGTGCCACCAGCCGGCGGCAGCGCGCCACGTCCTTGGGGTCGCATCCGAAGTAGACGCACCACAGACCCGTGTCAGAGTAGCTTACCATCGAGCTGTCGACGGTGTACACCAGTCCGTTCCTCTCCCTCAGCGCTATGTTGAGCAGGGCGTTCATGGCCGGGCCGCCCACGATGTTGTTGAGCAGGTATAGCGCCATGCGGCGGTCGTCATGCACGTCGTAGGCCCTGCGTCCTATCATCACGTGCGCCTGGTGCGTGCCCCGGTTCATCACCAGCTCGTGAGCTGTCGCCGGCGGCAGCGGCGCCTCGCAGCTTGTGTTGAGTAGCGGCGCGTGGTCGGGAAAGTCGCTCGTGGCGCGTTCGAGCAGCGTCACCAGCCGGCCGAAGTCGATGTTGCCGTACGAGAAGAATACCGCGTTCTCCGGGCGGTAGAAGCGTGAGGTGAAGCCGATGGCGTCGTCGGTCGTATATCCGCGCAGGCGCTCCGACGTTCCGAGAATGTTGTGCCCGAGGGGATGTCCGGCGAAGATGATGTTGTCGAACTCGTCGTAAATCAGTTCGGCAGGCGAGTCGTTGTAACACTCTATCTCGTCGCAGATCACCTCGATTTCCTTGTCGAGCTCGGCCTGCGGGTACGTGCTGTGGAATACGATGTCGGTAAGCAGGTCGACGGCGCGCGGCAGGTGCTCGCGCATAATTGCCGAGTAGAACACTGTGTCTTCCTTGTTGGTGAAGGCGTTGAGGTCGCCCCCGACCCTCTCCAGGCGGTTGAGCACCTGCAGCGAGTTGCGCCTCGAAGTGCCCTTGAAGGTGGCGTGCTCGCAGAAGTGGGCAAGTCCCTCCTCGCCGGGGCGCTCGTCGCGCGTGCCGGCGCATATCCCGTAGCCGCAATATACCACGGGCGAGGCCGACGGCAGGTGGATGATACGCAGTCCGTTGGCCAGAGTATGTGTGTTGTAGTTCATGTTGTTTAATTTATTCAGGAGTAAAGTGGAGCTTTGCTCCTTGGTTGTTCGGTTTGCAAAAATACATGATTTTCACGAGTTTATACTTTGTTTTATTATATAAAAAACAAAAAATTCGTAACTTTGCCACCGATAACATACTTAAGGTAAAGGATATACAATGCGCAAGGTAATAGGAATAGGCGAAACCGTGCTCGACATAATCTTCAAGCATGGACAGCCAGTGAGCGCCGTGCCTGGCGGCTCGGTTTACAACGGTATTATCTCGCTGGGGCGTGCCGGTGTGCCGGCGGCCTTCGTCAGCGAGGTGGGCAACGACCGCATAGGCAAGAGGACGATAGACTTCCTGAAGGAAAACGGGGTGGAGGCCGACAACGTAGGGATGTTCAAGGGCAGCAAGTCGCCCATCTCGCTGGCCTTCCTTAACGAGCAGAACGACGCCGAGTACATATTCTACAAGGACCATCCGCACGACAGGCTCGACTATGTAGTGCCGGAAATAAACCGTGACGACGTAGTGATGATAGGCTCTTACTATTCTGTCAACCCCGTGATACGCCCGCAGGTGGCCGCCATACTCAACGCCGCGCGCGACCGTGGGGCGATAATCTACTATGACGTGAACTTCCGCGCGGCGCACGCCGACGAGGTACTGAAGCTGACGCCGAACATACTGGAGAACTTCGAGTATGCCGACATCGTGCGCGGCAGCCGCGACGACTTCAAGGTGATGTACAACATGGACACGCCCGACAAGGTGTATAACTCGGAGATATCGTTCTACTGCAAGAAGTTCGTATATACCGACGGGGCCAACCCCGTGGAGCTGCGCGGCGACTTGGGGCTGAAGAAGAGCTATCCCGTGACGGCAACCGACACGGTGAGCACCATCGGCGCCGGCGACAACTTCAACGCCGGACTGGTGTACGGCCTGATGCGCTACGGCGTGACGCGCGACATGATGGACGGCGCGATACCCGAACAGACGTGGGACAAGATAATAGCCTGCGCCCTGGCCTTCTCGGCCAACTGCTGCAAGAGCATTGACAACTCGATTGACAAGGACTTCGGCGAAGCCATGAAGGCTGAGCTAAGCGGAAACTAATTGGGCTAATAAGGCCTATCAGGCTTATTGGGCCTAATTAGCCTGATAAGCCTAATAAACCCCAAGACTAATAACAACTAAAGCTACGATAACGATGATTGAGATTACAGACAAAATCTATTATGTCGGCGTGAACGACCGCAACAAGGAGCTCTTCGAGGGCTTGTGGCCGCTGCCGAACGGAGTTTCCTACAACTCTTACCTTATTGACGACGAAAAGGTATGCCTTATTGATACAGTTGAAGTTGACTTCTTCATGCCTTTCCTGAAGAACATACGCGAGATATTGGGCGACAGGCAGATTGACTACCTCGTAATAAACCACATGGAGCCCGACCACAGCGGTGCCATAGAGCTTATCCGTAAATACTATCCCGGAATAAAAATCGTGGCCAACAAGAAGACGTTTGGCATGATAGAGGGCTTCTACGGCATAACAACCGACGAGGTGGAGGTGAAGAACGGCTCTACGCTCAGCCTCGGGCGCCACGAGCTTTCGTTCGTGCTGACGCCGATGGTGCACTGGCCCGAGACGATGGTAACGCTCGACACGACCACCAACACGCTGTTCTCGGGCGACGCCTTCGGCTGCTTCGGCGCGCTGAACGGCGGCATAATCGACTCTGAAATCAACTGCGATGAGTTCTGGTTGGAGATGATACGCTATTATTCGAACATCGTCGGCAAGTACGGCACTCCCGTACAGAACGCCCTGAAGAAGCTCGAGGGCGTACAACTGGACTACATCTGCTCTACGCACGGCCCCGTTTGGCATGAGTATATCGACAAGGTAATCGGCATTTACGACCGCTTGAGCCGCTACGAGACCGAGGAAGGCATCGTGATATGCTACGGAACGATGTACGGCAACACCGAGCGCATGGCCGAAGTGATTGCCCGCGCCGCGAGCCAGGCCGGCATCAAGAACATCGTTATGTACAACGTGTCGAAGACCCACCACTCTTACATTATCCGTGACGTATTCCGTTACCGCGGACTTATCGTCGGCGCGCCGACGTACAACGCCGGACTGTACCACGAGATGGAGGTATTGCTGAGCGAACTTGCCGGCAAGGACATCAAGAACCGCCACTATATAGGCTGGTTCGGCAGCTATGCGTGGGCCGGAAAGGCCGTCGAGCGTATCAAGGAATGGAACGAGCAACACCTGAAGTTCGAGCCTGTGGGCACTCCGGTGGAGATGAAGCAGAGCCTCAAGGACGACACCTTTGCCCTGTGCGAGGCGCTCGGCAGGGCAATGGCCGATAGGCTGAAGGAGGATAGATAGTCTCTTTTCAGTAGTTAAGAAGTTAAAGGAGTAAAGGAGTTAAGACAA
>NZ_JACJJG010000141.1 GCF_016899855.1 Marseilla massiliensis | reverse complement strand
CCTAAGAAACCGTCACTCAATATTGACATCATTGATAAAAGCAGGCTTATTGCATAAGATTATTATACCGAACTCACGTTTTATAATGTAAAAGACGGCCTTTTACATTTCAAAAGACCGTCTTTCGCATGTCCGTTGTTTTGTGTCTGTCAACGTGTTGGTACGGTAACCGCCCTTACGCGGCATTGTAGTGTTGCCTGCGTAAGAGCGGTAGGTTGGTTATGTAATATCTATGTGGTCAGAAGTTGAACGTGTACCGTCCGCTGCCTACTTGCTTTCTGTCGCCGTTTGGCAGCACTATCGTGGCGTCGCTGCCAACGGGAATTTCGACGTCGAGCCGTGTGCGGGTGCAGTGTACGCTTATTTTTCCGTAGAGCGAGGCCGTCGATGCCTTGACGTATTGCAGGTCGCCGACGAGCGTCGGGGCTATCAGCAGGTGGCGAAGGCCGTGCGTGCCGGGCTGGTTCTGTATGCCGGCGAGCGTCTTGAACAGCCATTCGTCTATCTGCCCCATCATAAAGTGGTTCCACGACGAGCCCTGTCGCGGGTCCCATTGCTCGGTGAGCGTGGTGGCGCCGTGGCGGAGCTGGTATCCGTATCCCGGTGTCTCATAGTGGTTGAGCATGGTGTACAGCAGCTCGTTCTGTCCGTTCAGTGCAAGTGTCTGGAAGAGATAACGGTTGCCTACGTCGCCGGTTGTCAACCGGTTGCCATGTTCCTTGATGTCGTTGATGAGGCTTTGCATTACGGCCTGCTTGTTCTTGCCCGTCAGTCCGAGGTAGAGGGGTAGGGCGTTCGACGTCTGGCTGCCTGTGCCGTATGTGCAAGAGTCGGGCTTGTAGAACTCACGGTTGAAGTCGTCTGTCACTTCTTTCAGCAGTGCCGAGTATTTCTTTACGTCCTCCTTGCGCCCGGTCATTTCGGCGGCGCGCACCAGCAGCTGTATGTCGAATATGTAATGGGCCGTCGCTACGAGTGGCACGGGCGTGTTCTTTGAGAATCCCGCACGCCACGGACCATAGTCGTACCAGTCACCGAGGCCGTGGCTTACTATGCCGTTGTCGGCCCGTGAGGTGAGATAGTCGACGTATCGGCGCATGGGCTCGTAGTTGTCGGTTATCAGAGTGCTGTCGCCGTACTGGTCGTAGTACATGAACGGCAGGATGATGAGCGTGCTGCCCCATTCGGGCGAGTCGTCAAACAGGTTGCCGAACGATATGTACTGCGGCGCCGTAGTGGGCACCATGCCGTTCTGTTTCTGCGTGTCGGTTATGTCGCGGATTACTTTTGGGGCGTATCTTGTCATGTCATAGTTGTAGAGAAGGCTCGGTCCGCACAGGTGGTCCTGCTCAAGCCAGCCGAGTTTCTCGCGGTGCGGGCAGTCGCTCAGCACGCTCTGCATGTTGCTCCGCTCGGCTCTCTCTATCAGTCTGTGCGTGTCCGTGAAGAGCGGATTTGAGCATTCAAACGATGAAACCTCCGCTGCCGAGTTGTAGACGAAGCAGCTGCTCAGCCTCTTCAGTACCGGCAGGCCGTCAGGATTAGGCTCACCCTCGAGCACGGCGCCCTCTACCTGTATGTACTGGAAGCCGTAGTATGAGAAGTGCGGGTGCCATATCTCCTGCTCACCGCCCTTCAGCGTGTATTCGTAATAGTGTTGCCGGCCGGTCTGTTTCTGGTCGCACGCGCCCTGCCGGGTCAGCTTTTCCGCTACGAGCAGCGTCACTTTCTGTCCCCGCTTGCCGCTTACTACTATCTCGGGGAAGCCCGCCAGGTTCTGTCCCATGTCCGCTACGAACGCTGAAGGATGTATCTCGCGCTTCGTTGCTTTGCTTGCCGCAGCAAGAGAGTCGGCCGGGATGTACTTCCATGACTTTATTCCGTACCTCTCCATGACCCTGTTGGGTTGCACGGTTTGCGGTGTCAGCCGTCCTTTCGGCCCTTCGGTGAGCACTGCCTGCTTCCATTTTGAGTCGTCAAATCCCGCCTTGTCAACTCCGTTCTGCTCCAGTCGGGCGTCATACGACTCGCCTCCGTATATGCTGTTGAACGTTATCGGACTGAGCGAATACTTCCAGTCGGCGCCGCTCTTGATAACCTGTTGCGTGCCGTCGGCGTAGTTTATCTCCATTCGGAGCAGCAACTGGGGCGGTCCGAAGCTGGTTTGCAGCTTGCTGTAGCGGCCCATGCGCTGCACGTTGAACATTCCGTTGCCCAGCAATACGCTGATGGCGTTGCCGCCGTTGGCGACGAGTTGGGTCACGTCGAACACGTTGTAGTACACCGTCTTGTCGTATTCGCTCCATACAGGGGCGAACTCGGCTCCGCCAACACCGAATCCGTTGAAGTTCAACTGGTAGTGACCCAGTCCGCAAACATACACAACAGCGTCGGTGATGGGTGCCTTTTTTATCGTAAACTCTTTTCTTAGGATAATGCTCTTGGCCGAAAGAGTGTCGACGTTAGCCCACTTTGCCTTGAACGTATCTTTCTTGAAGACCGTGTTCGGGAAGCGTCCTTCGGGTATTTTGGCGGCCTTCCGCGTGATTGCTCCTATCCACTCTGCGTCTATCTTTGCAGGAACTACACGTATCTCCTGCTTCCCGCTCAGGTCGGAAGGCACTCCCTTGTCGTTCCATACACGCACTTGCCAATAGTAACCGTGCCTGTTCGGCTTCAGTGCGGGCACCTCGATAAGCTGGCTTTGGCTTGACTTCACCTTGCTGGAGGTGTACACCTGCTTGTCGGTAACATTCTCCTTGATGGTTATTTCGTACGCGCTTTGGCGTTCGCCGTTGGCGTCAGCCTTCATCTGCCAGCCCAGACGGACGGGGCCTTCGGTAACGGCCATGTCGTTGATGTAGCCGCTTTCGGGCGCTGAAGGCTCTCCATGATAGTTGCATGTCAGGCGTGTTACGGTCAGTTTTGCACTCGCCTGTATGGCCATAAACGCCATGAGGACGAGCAAAAGTTTTTTCCTTTTCATATTGTTGTATATGTCTTGCTATTTAATTCTTCATTATTCATTTTACATTTTTCATTACTTTATGTGTTATCTTGCCGTCTATGATTTCGGCTTCGACAATCCTTCCGTCAGTAGCATGCAGCCTGAAAGAGGCGTCAACGCCATCGGGCCACGCGGGGAAAAGCAGCAACGAGCCGTCGGGAGCTTCCTGGAGGAGCATTTCCTGGAGGCCAATCATGCCCGAACCGCCGCGGTTACAGTCGGGCGCCCAGTCGAAACCGGGGTCCCAGAAGGCCGGAAAGCGGTAAGGTCCGTCGGCAAGTTTCTCGGTGTTCAGCCGCACGGCTTCGTCCGTAAGACCAAGACATGCAGCCCAGATGTTGTCCTGCTTCCATCCCTTTGACGCCCGCATTTCCAGTGCGTGCGGGTCTTTCTGGTAAGTGTTGCGTGCCGTTTGCAGGCCGTCACGCCCCATTCCGTACATCCTCCAGGGGAAAACAGGGTAGAGCTGGGGCGTCTCCACGTTCTGTATCCGCTCCCAAACGACGGCCGGGGCGATACACGTGTCTCCGTCAATGGTACGCAAAGGTATTTCGGGAAGGCGGTTTTTGAAGGTTGAGTCGAGAGCGTATGACGATACGTCCTTAATCCCTTTCATCTGTTTGTACCGCTCAAACTGTTCCGTAACGACCCTTAACGCAGCCACGACGCTTGACGGATTATAGGCCATCTTGTACGTTTCGCACCCCGACGAGGGGAAAAGCACGAGCTTGCCGTCGCCGTTGAGCGCTTTCACACCACGCTTCTTGGCGAGGTATTGGTAATGTTCGTCAAAGAACTGGAGGCTTTGTATGATAAGAGGTTCGTACTTCGTGATGTCCATCCCAGCATAGAAGTGCGCCTGGAGTATCATCGAACAGAACTCGAGCACCGTGTCCCACTGGTATTCCAGCCATGCGTTTCGCTCCATGCCAGGGTCGTCGCCGGGCTTGTGCTTGCCGTATTCGGCGGGGTTGGGCAATCCGAAGTTCTCTATCTGTTCGCAGAACGACGCCCCGCCGTGCCCCCAATAATGCTTCGTACGTGCCACGGCGGTGGGCAAAAGGCGTAGGTATGTGTCGAATTGCGACGCCATCATGTCAGTATCTCCGCTCTTTAACATAGGCCAGTAGACGAGCCTTTGGTTTTGCGCGGTCATCGTGCCGCCGCCCCATTTGCGGTAATCCGGCGTGAAAGGAGCCTTCGGGTCGGCATATACGGGGTCAAAAGTGAACAGTCCGCCGTTGAATTTTGTGGGCCATTCTCCATACGCGTTGCAGCCCAACATGTAGCGGAACAGTTCGTAATTGCGCACCGCTTTTGTTAATGCTGAATTTCTTAATTCTTTATTCTTAACCCTTAATTGAATATTGCTTCTCTGCCAATATGCATGCCACCAGTCGGCGCTGCGCTTGCGCGAGGTCTTTGCCGAGGGCGCGGCTTGCGGCTCATCGCCTGTGTATAGGGTTATTGTTACGGTCGATTTCTTTATTCCCGAAGCCTTGAAATGCCATGCACGGTAGTCGGTTGAGGCGTATTTCCCGTCGCTCGTTCCCGTAAACGTGAAGTCGGGAGCGGTCATGCGACCGCCGAAACGCAGGCCGCCGATGGGGTTGTACAGCTGCGACTTGATGTCGTCGAGGCTCTCACGGCTGACGGTAAAGTCGAAAACGGTCTGCTCACGGTTCTTGTGCCAGAAGTCGAGAGTAGACCCCTTGGCGCGTATCGTGTCGGCAAACGTTGTGCAGTCCTTGGGCAAAATCCACTTGTAAGAACACTGCTGACACTCGGCCTTGGTAACCTGTCGGTCACGGTACCGCCAACTCTCGTAGCTCAGCGTGGCGTCGGTCTTGCGTGCGGACTTCACCTCCATGTACACGGCTGAGGTGTAGACGTCGGCCCACAGGCGCACTTCGGCGTCGCCACCCTTGATGTACACCGCCCCGTCACTCAGCCTGAGGGTCTGCGTAAACTGTCCGTCGGCGCCCGTGAACGGGCTGGACGACAGGCTGAGACGCCATCGTCCGGCCTTCAGCAGGGTGTTGTTTTCGTCGAACATGCCGCTGCGGGCTATGTAGAAGAGCACGTCGCCGTTCTCTACCCATACGTTCATGCCCACGTCGTGGCCGCCGCATGGCATTGATTCAGACGAATTCCGGCTGGGAGAAGTCCACACGTAGTCCTTCGGAACATATTCGGCTGCCGCTGTATTGGCGTTGACCGTCAGGCACAACATGGCACAAACGACGGCACGCAGGATGTTGGCTGTAAGAGTGTTGATATGCATTGTTTTAGGTTAAAGTTCTTTTTTGGTCACCGGTTACGACTGTCCGGCAACATTGTTTAAGGTAATATATTTATGGCAAAAATACAAATTTATGTTTTACCTGCATAGCATATTTCCGTAAAACACGGTTGAATGCTCAAAAAACAAAGAAGATTGTGATACCGGCTTTATATTATCTGCGGGCATCATGGTGCGGAAATATCAGCCATTCAATATTTTCGGTATAGCTGGGTTGTGACCGTTAGGCTTATAGTTGGGCGTTGTCTGTATGGTTATTTGCGGCCGTCCAGTTTTATTAAGGTGAGATGTTGGTGGTTGGTTGAGGCTTATTTGCAGTTTATAAATCCGGCGGATGAAATGTAATAAAGCGGTTCTTCCGCAGTTTTGTTGGATGGCCTTTCAGCAACATAAAATTGAGCACATCGAGTTTTTCTTTTAAAAGATTAAAAATCAATAGTTTTGTTATATAATTTGGGTTCATCCGCAGTTCAGTTGGATAAAAAGTGAAAGATAAAGGAAGTCGCTGTAAAAATCGTATATTTGCAGTTGAACAAAAAAACAAAAAACGATGAACAG
>NZ_JACJJG010000140.1 GCF_016899855.1 Marseilla massiliensis | reverse complement strand
CTTAGCGACCGCAGGGAGCGATAACTACTCTAACTACTTTAACTACACGGAACTATAACCACTTTTTATAACAGCGTCTTCTCTTGTGCAGCGTGGTGTCGAGATACTGCCATTGGCTCTGCACGTTCTCGTTGGTCTCCATTTCGACCTGGCTCTCGCCCCACTTGAATCCGTATGCCTGGTAGCGCGGAATGAGGTCGGAGAACATCAGGGCGTTGGCTCCCTTCATGCGGTATTCGGGCAGAACGCCGAGCAGGAGCAGGTCTACGCCCTCGGTCTTGTGCGCCTTCAGGGCACGCAGCACGTGCCACCAGCCGAACGGGAAGAGCCGTCCGCGGCGGCATTTCTGCAGCGCGCGCGACAATGACGGTATGGTAATGCCAACGGCTACGGGCTTGTTTCCCTCGTTCCAGTCTTCCACAACGGTTATCAGGCTGAGGTCGGCCAGCGGGAAGTACATGTCTATGTATTGCTCGATTTGCCGCTCTGACAGCTCCGAGTAGCCGTACAGGTCCTTGAAGCATGTGTTGATCAGGTCGAACATCTTTTTGCCGTAGCCGCCCTCGAACACGTCTTTCTTCGTCAGCTTGCGCACGTGCAGGTTGTAGCGTTTCTGTATCATCTCGGCTATCTTCGTGTATTTCTCGGGCACTTTCTCGGGCACCATTAGCTTGAATTCCACGTAGTCGTTGTCCTTGTCGAAGCCGCCGAGCTTCTCCATGTGCTCCGGATAGTAGGGATAGTTGTATATCGTGGCCATCGTGCCGAGTTGATCGAAGCCCCAGGTGAGCATTCCCTCGGGGTCGAGGTCGGTGAATCCGAGCGGGCCTATCATCTCGTCCATGCCCTTTGAGCGGCCGTAGTCCTCGACGGCTTTGAACAGCGCGGCAGATACTTCGATGTCGTCGACGAAGTCAATCCAGCCGAAGCGCACGCACTTTCTGCCCCAGCGCTTGTTGGCGCGGTGGTTTATGATGGCCGCAACGCGGCCGGCCATGCGCCCGTCCTTGTAGAACGCCATGAAATATTCCGCCTCGCTGAACTCGAAGGCGGCGTTTTTTGTCTTGTCGAGAGTCTTCATCTCGTCGCTGAAAAGGTTGGGAACATCCTGCTCGCAACCCTCATACAGGTCGTAGTGGAAGTCGATAAACTTCTCGAGGTCCTTCCTCGTCTTGACCTTTTTTATTGTTACTGATGACATTTCCTGATGTTGTTAAGACTACTTAAACATGCAAAGATACTCTTTTTGCCGCTAATATGGAAATTTTTGGTGGTTAAAGTACCTTTTTTACGTGGACGTACGTTTTGCGAAAGACCGTCTTTCGCATTCTGAAAGGCCGTTAACCGCACGCTAAAAGGCCATCTTTTAGCGTGTAAAAGATGGCCTTTCGCAAAGCATTGAGTATCAATATGTTGTAAGATAGGTATGAACCGTGTCTATTGTCCGGTGGCTTGCATGTACTCACGCTTCTTTATCTGGTAGCCGGCGTACGCCTCGATGTACGAGTAGCGGCTGTCCTGGTACAGCGTCTGGGCCTCCAGCAGGTCGCTCATCGTAGCCGTTCCCGCCGTGTAGTAGTCGGTGTGCAGGCGCAGGTTTTCCTCCGCCTGCGTTATCGACTCCTGCGCTATGCGTATCTGCCGGTAAGCGTCGTTCATGTCGTTCCATTTGTTCTCCATGTTGATTACCAGCAGTTCGGCGTTGTCCCTGAGTGTGTTCTCGGCGTTGCTCACGGCCAGTTTCCTCTTTTTCATGTCGTGAGAGCCGCCCCACCAGCCCGAAAGCGGTATGCTGACCGTGGCGAAGCCTACCCACGACTGCTGGCTCTTGTCCATGAAGTTGTTGTAGAAGTATCCGCCGCCGATGGCCACGGTTGGCAGGTTCTCGCCCAGTGACATCTTGTATTGCAGCCTGTTGGCCTTCACGTTTTGCTCGAGCAGGGCGTATTCGCTTGTCGACACCAGCGCCGCCGTCGGTTCGGCGTACAGCGCGAAGGGCGGTTCGGGCATGCCGTCGCCCATGTCGGCCGCCACGTCTACGCTATCGTCTGCATGTCCCGTGTACTGTGCCAGCAGGCGGCGTGCCGTGGCCAGCGCGTTCTCTACGGTTATCCGGCCGCTTCGGGTCTCGTTCTTGCGCAGGTTAACTTGTAGCAGGTCGTTCCTGTCAGACACCCCGGCGCTTACCGCCGCGTCGGCATTTTTCGCGAATTCGGCCAGCTGCTGTTCGACGGCGGTTATCGTCTTGAGCTTTTCCTTGAGCATTACCACCTGCCAGAAGTATGTTTCTGCAGTAAGTACTACCTCGTTTTCCGACAGCTTGCGTTGCAGGCGGCTCGACTCAACGCCCACCTCGGCCAACCTGTTGGCGTTGATTATGCGTCCTCCCGTGAACAAGGGCAACTGCGCCGATACGCCTCCCGAGATACCGTTCTTGAGCAGTCCCATGCCCATACCTTCTCCAAGGCCCATCTGTAGCAGCTCGTCGTCGGCCATGAAGCCCATTCCCGTGGCGCTTACCGTGGGGAAGTATTTTGTGAAAGCCTGCTTTTTCGCCTGCCGGGCGGCCTCTACGTCGTTGCCGGCGTTCTTCATTTTCACGTTGTTCAGCAAGGCGTCGCTGACGCACTGGTCAATAGTCATCACGCGCTGTGCCGTAATCGTCGTTGCTGCCAGCGACAACACCATTGTCAATATAGTTGTTTTCGTCGTCATTGTTTTCATTTTTAATGCTTTGATTTTATTGCTCTTCTATAGCGTCCACTCTTTTCCTGCGCTCCGTGGTGCCGCGGAATATCAGCAGGTAGGCAGCCGGCAGCACGGTCAGGATGAACATCATGGTTATCAGCGTGCCGTAGCATATCACCGTGCCCATGGGCATCCACAGGCCGCTTCCGCCCAGAATCATCGGTATTACGCCCATCGACGCTGCGGCCGAGGTGAGGAATATCGGGCGCATTCGGCGTTGCGCCGAATGGTATATGGCCTCTTCGGCGTGCATTCCTTCCGTCGCGCGCAGCTCCTCTGCGTAGTCGAACATTATTATTCCGTTGCGTACCAATATACCCATGAGGCTCACCACGCCCAAGATACACGTTATGCTGAGGTCTACGCCCTGTATCAATATGCCGGCGGCGGTGCCGAACAGGCATAGCAGCAGGCTCGCGAAAATGAGTGCCGCAATGCTTATCTTGCGGAAATGGAGCAGCAGGATGAAGAATATAATCACCGCCGCGATGACTAATCCGCCTATGATTGAGGGCATTTTTTCAACGCTCTGTTCCTCTTCACCGCCGTAGCTGACGGTTATTCCGGCCGTAACGTTCATTTTGCCTACTAATTCTTTCACCTCTTTTGTAACGTTCATGGCGTTTGTCTCGCGCGTTATGTCACTCTCTACGGTTACGGTGTATATGCCGTTTCGGCGTACTATCTGCCCTTCTTTCCATTCAGGCTTTATGTCGGCAACCTGCCTCAGCGGCACCGTTGCCAGCCCTCCGGCGGCGGGAATGCGCTCGTCGGCCACGTCGGCGTTGGTCGCACGCTCTGCCTTCGTGCCTTTCAGCACAACGGGAATGTCGTCATCCCCCTCCCATACGGTAGCCACTGTCGTGCCGCTTCCGTATCTCATGGCCAGTGTCGACTCAACGGTGAGGTTGCTTACGCCGAGCCTTGACGCTTCGTCTTCCTTAAGGATGATGTCACCTGAGGCCAGAGGCTCGTTGCAGTCGATGTGCACCTGCGTCAGTCCGGGTATGTCCTTCATCTTGTCGCGCAGCTTTTCCGCTTGCGTCTTAAGCTCATCGAAGTTCTCGCCGCTGAGCCTTACCTCTACCGGATATACCGCCTCGCTGTAGCTAAGCTGCTTGAATCTTACGCGTGCGCCGGGGAAGTAGTCGCCGTATTTCGGCATGTACTCGTCCAGAAGTTCCTCGGTTGCCTCGATTCCGGTGGTGTTTACGATGAACTGTGCGTACGAGGTGCCTGCTATCTGCGGAGCGTATGCCGTGTGGAAGCGTGGCGAGGCGCAGCCCTTGAATGACGTTACGGACACTATGCGGCTGTCCTTGCGCAGCATGTTCTCCAGACTGTCGGCTATTTCCGCCGTGCGTTTGACCGACGTTCCGGTAGGAGTGTATATCTCTACGGCAAACTGGTTGCGGTCGGCCGCAGGCATCAGCTTCTGCGGAACATACCTCATCATAAATACTCCTGTGGCCACTGACAGTACTCCGACGGTCACCGTAACCTTCGGATGGGCGAAGCAGACGTCCAACAGCTTGTTGTATGACTTCTGGAGAACGTCCAAGAACGAGAATGGTTTTCTGCCGTCAGGTTTTTTCTTGCTCTCCATCGGCTTGCGGATGAACCAGAACTGCATGAACGGGACAAGCAGCGTGGCCACCAGAAGCGATACCATCAGCACGATGGTGACGCCCCACGGAAACATAACAATGAAGTCCTTGAACATTCCCGTAAGCGTTATGAGGAACGGGAAGAACGTAACCGTGATGGCCAGCGTGGCCGAGAAGATGGACTTGAAGAAGTGAGTGGTACTCTGGATGGAGGCGTGCCAGCGCGACATTCCTGTCCCGATGCACTCCAGGTAGTTGTCAATGATGACGATGGAGTTGTCCACTATCATTCCGAGCGACATTATCAGCACCGCGAGAGTTACCGTGTTAAGCTCTATTCCGAAAGCGTTGAACAGTCCGAGGGATATGAATATTGTTATAGGGATGGTCGACGCGGCCACGAGCGCTACCCTCATGGGCAGCAGGAGCATAACGACGATTACCACGGCGACGATTGCTATGAGCAGCTCTTCAAGGAAGTTGGTTACGCTGTCGCCCACAACCTTGCTCTGGTCGGTTATCCTGTATATGCTGACTCCTGCCGGAAGGGTTTTCTGGAAACCGGCCATTACCTTGTCGATGTCGTCGCCCATCTTGACGATGTTCTGTCCTTTCTTCATCTCTACGCTAAGGAGTATGCACTTGGTGCCGTTGTTCGTGATGTACGAATCAGCCTCGGGGTACTCCCTTCGCACGTCGGCTACGTCCTTGAGGCGTATATTGTTGCCGTCGGGCGTGGCGAAGACAATCATCTGCTCGATGTCGTACACCGAGTTGAGCGACTTCTCCACGTACAGCGGCTGCACGTAGTCGTCGGTCTTAACGCGGCCTCCGCTCGTGGTGAAGCCCTTTTGCATGAGGGTAAGTGTCAGCGTCTTGTCGTTCAGTCCGTAGTGACTCAGGCGCTCGTTGTCGAGATATACGGCTATCTGTTCGTGCCGCATGCCGCTTACCGTCATGCGTCCTACGCTCTCAATGCGCCGCAGACTGTCCTGCAGGCAGTCCATGTAGTCCTCCAGTTCGCGGTAAGTCTTGTCCTTGCTCTCCATCGTTATCAGCAACGCCGAGGTGTCTCCGAAGTCGTCCATCACCTTTATGGCGAGCACGTTGCTCGGCAGTTGAGCCTTGAAGTCGGCCACTCCGTGCTTGAACTTGCTCCAGAACTCGTCCTTGTTGTTTACGTCGTCGTTGAGTTCTACCTGTATGTATGTTATCCCGTCACGGCTTTTCGAGAAGGTCTTGGCCTTCTTCACCTCCTTATATGTAAAGATATAGTTCTCCAGGGGCTTGGTAACTTGCTCGGCCATCTCGTCCGACGGCACGCCGGGAGCCACCGCTACGACGATACCCTGGCGCACGGTGAAGTCGGGAAACTCGTTTTTCCTCATGCCGGGCAGGCTGTATATGCCGAAGGCCACGAGGCAGCTGAATATGAGGATGACGATTTGCCGGTAGTGCATCGCCCATTCCACAAAGTTGCGTTTCTTCTGTTCCATTGTTTGATTTTTTTATGTTGACAAGCAGAC
>NZ_JACJJG010000013.1 GCF_016899855.1 Marseilla massiliensis | reverse complement strand
AACAGGAGTTAAGGAGTCAAGAAGTTAAGGAGTTAAGACATTACTTTCGCCGTCAACATAAATACCATCAACAAGCAAGACATATGTCTTAACTCCTTAACTTCTTGACTCCTTAACTCCTGTTAAAACTCTTTTTGCATTAAAAATTACTTTCCGTTTACGTAATCCGCAAACAGCTGAAGTCCTTTAAGCATTACGCTTCGGGGACATGCTATGTTGATACGGACAAACGGGTTATCCTTCTCTCCGTACATTTCCCCGTCGTTAAGCCATAGTTCCTTTTGCTCTTTCAGTTCCTCAACGATTGTGGTTGACGGTTTACCGAGAACCGAGCAGTCAACCCATACAAGATACGTCGCCTCAAGTTTTGTAACCGTTAGCTGCGGCATATTTTCAGAGAAAAACTCTTTCAGGCACTCGTAATTGCCGTGCAGGTATTCCAAAAGTTCTTCAAGCCATTCCTCTCCGTGATTGTATGCCGCCTGCAATGCCGTCACCCCCATTGGGCCGACGTCGCAAACTTCATTGATGTTGATAGCTCTGTCTACACGTTGGCGGGCATCTTTGTCGGCAACGGTTATGTTAGCTATTTGCAGTCCCGCAATATTGAAAGTCTTGGTAGGTGCCGTACATGTTGCGGAATGCTGTAAAAACTCGTCCGAAAGTGATGCAAATGGAGTGTATTTATAGCCAGGCATGACGATGTCACAGTGTATTTCGTCAGACAATACGAACACCCCGTGCTTCATGCAAATGTCTCCCATTCGCTTCAGTTCGTCAGGAGTCCATGCCCGTCCGGCAGGGTTGTGCGGGTTGCAGAGAAGGAAAACCTTGACTGCCGGGTCTGAAGCCTTACGCTCGAAGTCGTCGAAGTCAACGGTATAAGTGCCGTCATGGTACACCAGTTTGTTGTCTTCCATTACGCAGCCGTTGTTCCTTATTGATGAGAAGAAACAGTTGTAGACCGGTGTCTGCACAAGAACCTTGTCGCCGGGTGAGGTCATCGCCTTGATGACTGCCGACACGGCAGGGACTACTCCGGTGGTGTATATAATCCATTCGCGCCGCATACGCCAGCCGTGGCGGCGGTCAAACCAGTTGATAAGGGCGTCATAATACCCGTCGGAAACATGCTCGTAACCGAATATTCCGTGGTCAACTCTCTTGCGTAAAGCCTCTATAATGGCTGGTGAAGTACGGAAGTCCATATCGGCAACCCACATCGGCAGTAGGTCGGCCGTTGCGTCTCCATCCCATTTCTCACTGCCTGTGCCACGGCGGTTGACAATTTCGTCGAAATCAAATTTTGCCATGATATTTTTTAGTTTGTTGTTTCTATTTGCGCAACAAAAATACAAAAGAAATATCATAAAACCAGTGATATTATGTCCGAGAAAGGTTCTTTTAATACAAAAAAGAGAATAAAAAGCATAAAATGGAGTGCCATAATGAATGTTTTTTGTACTTTCGCACTTTGAAACTGTAATTAGTTATGACACGGTTTGCCTGTGTCGGTTTTATCTGGATAAAGATATAGAGATGTTATAAACACCAATATAAAAATGGAACAGAACAAAATAAGGCCTGCCGAGGGTAAGCTCGGTATTTTATGCGTCGGTCTTGGAGCTGTTAGCTCGACATTCATTGCAGGTACACTTATGATTCGTAAGGGGATGGGTAAACCCGTAGGCTCGATTACCCAGATGGCTAAAATCCGCGTAGGAAGGGGTAACGATGCACAATATAAGCACGTTTCAGAGATTGTTTCAATGCCTTCACTTGACGACTTGGTATTCGGAGCATGGGACATTCTGCCGGATAATGCGTTTGAAAGCGCCATGCATGCCGAGGTGTTGAGGGACAGGGATATCTATCCCGTTAAGGGAGAGCTTGAGAAAATAGTACCGATGAAGGGTGTTTACGACCAAGATTACGTTAAGGCCATTGACGGAACATGGACCAAGGACACCTCACTCTCGCGTTGGGAGCTTATGGAACAGGTGCGTGAGGACATCCGCCGTTTCAAGCAGGAGCAAGGATGCAGCCGTGTAGTTGTCATCTGGGCTGCTTCAACCGAAATATATATTCCCCGTGACGAAGAGGTACACGATAGTCTGGATGCTTTCGAGACTGCGATGAAAGCCGACGACCGAAAGCATATCGCGCCGTCAATGTGCTATGCGTACGCAGCTATGTCTGAGGGCGCACCGTTCATAATGGGTGCGCCGAACACATGTATCGACATTCCGGCGATGTGGCAATATGCGGAGAAAACAGGCACTCCTATTGCCGGAAAGGATTTCAAGACCGGCCAGACTATGATGAAGACTGTACTGTCTGCCGCGTTCCGTACCCGTATGTTGGGTGTAAACGGGTGGTTCTCTACCAACATTCTGGGCAACCGTGACGGCCTTGTGCTTGACGTTCCGGAGAATTTCAAGACCAAGGAGGTAAGCAAGCTCGGCGTTATAGACACCATTTTGAAGAAAGACGAGTATCCTGATCTTTACGGAGACATCTTCCACAAGGTACGTATCAACTATTATCCGCCTCGCAACGACGACAAGGAAGGATGGGATAACATTGACATTTTCGGATGGATGGGTTACCCCATGCAGATAAAAGTTGACTTCCTGTGCAAGGACTCGATACTCGCGGCTCCGCTGTTGCTCGACCTTGCCCTGTTGGGCGACCTTGCCCTGCGTGCCGGCAGGAGCGGAATGCAGACATGGTTGTCGTTCTATCTTAAGAGTCCGATGCATGATGACGGTCACGAACCGGTGCATGACCTGTTCCAGCAGTACACGATATTGAAGAACGCGATACGCGAGATGGGCGGATATGAAGCCGATGAAGAGATTGATTGACGGTAAGCCTGTCTCTCGCTTGATACTACAATCGCTGCCGATAGCCTTGGCGGCGATTGTATTTGTTATATACGGAGCCACGTTTCTGCCTGCCTCGACGGAGCGAATGGAGCGGAGCGTGGCTTTGGTGGAAGGCATATCGCATTATGAACTAAGGCTTGGAGGCAAGCCTGTGATGGCATTCAAGAGTTTTAACGACAGTCTGCAGCCACAAGGACTGGCCTTGTCTGCCGACTCTACCGTGACCACGCGCCGTTACTTATGCGCAAGTTGGGTAAACAAATATCCGTTTATAGCTTCGTGCGGGGGGCTGTTGCTCATCGCTAATGACGACAGTGTCGCCGAGAGGCGCGTGTTACAGGCGAACGGGCGGTTGCCGTATATCTTAAAAGCTACTGCCGACCGACTGGCCGTAAAGATAAGGTTGCTGGAGCGACAGTCGGAGGAAATCGACTATTACATGAAAGTGCACAACGTGAATGATGACGGATATAACGTTATGGCGGAATATTCGGCGCGTGTGAAAGCGCAGCGTGACAGAACGGTAAAAATGCTTTCACACCTTAACGCGTTGTCGGCAGACAAGCGACTTGAGGTAAAACTCGTAACTGAATACGCATTGCTTACACCCGATACGGCAGGCCGTATGTCGCGTAAGACCTGCAACATCGTGACTTCACGCCATACCTCGCCTTTCCGCTTGTTGCAAACCGTCGACCGGTCAATGCCAGACGGCGCCCGCGCAGTATATCTCCACCAATGGCTGTTACCGTCGCCTGAGGCTGGTGACAGCGTGGTAATAGCTGCGGAACCTGGTTGCACCGCCTACAAGTATGACCCCGCAAAAGGCTCTCCGGCCACGTTTGGCGGAGCGGTTGAGTCCGCAGGCCGGCATGACGTGCCGCCGTTGCTGGCGCCCGACGGGGCTTTGGTCTTTACTTCAGGAGGCCGCCTGGCGGGTATAAACGTAGACGGAAGGATAGTGAAACCGTCTGTTTTCGGTTTCGGTCTGAAAGAATTGTTGAAATGAACAAATCCGTTATTACATCCATAATCATAGTCCTGCTACTCTTGTCGGCGTGCGGAAGGCGTACACCGGCCGACAGCGGTACGATAGTGCGCGGTGATACAGTCTATCGCGGAACTCTCTCGGGCGCGCAGCCTGACGGCTACGGTGTGCTGTCCGTAAACGGACGTATCGTCTACAGCGGTCAATGGAGCATGGGCAAGCGCTGCGGCTATGGTACGACGACCGACAGCACAGGGCGAAAGGTTACCGCCTTGTGGCGTGCCGACACGGTCGTCAGGGGCATTATTACCGACACTCTTGGCACTTACCGCGGCGAACTTGACTCTTGTTATGCCCCGGGCGGACACGGAATATACCGGGGTTATGACGGCAGCTACTATGACGGAGCATGGGCCGGGGGCGCTCCTGACGGTTTCGGATGTGGAGTAGGGGCCGACGGCAAGGTGAAAGTTGGTGAATGGAATGCAGGCAAGTACCGCGGAGAGCGTATGACCTATACCGCCGAACGTATCTACGGCATTGACATATCACGCTACCAGCACGGACGGGGGCGCAAGAAATATGCCATCAACTGGCGCAAACTGCGCATTACCCACCTTGGAAACATCAGTCGCAAAAAGGTTAGCGGAACGGTTGACTATCCCGTATCGTTCGTCTACATAAAGTCTACTGAAGGCGCGTCGGTGCGTAATCCTTATTACCTTTCAGACTACCGGCAGGCCCGCCGCTACGGTATTCCGTGCGGTGCTTACCACTTTTTCTCGCCTACATCAAGCGCAACGAGACAGGCCAACTACTTCCTGCGCCACTCGCGTTTCGCCAAAGGCGACTTCCCTCCGGTGCTTGACGTCGAGCCTACGTCGTCGCAGATAAGGAAGATGGGCGGAGTCAACGCCATGTTCAGCCGCATACGCACATGGCTGAACATAGTACACAGGCGCACGGGGGTACGCCCTATACTCTACGTAAGCCAGCAGTTCGTAAACAAATACCTGCCGTCGGCTCCCGACATCATGCGCGACTATCTCGTGTGGATAGCCCGTTACGGCGAGTATAAGCCCGAGGTGAGGCTCGTGTTCTGGCAGCTTTGTCCTGACGGTCGCGTCAGCGGGATACACGGCGATGTGGACATCAACGTGTTCAACGGTTATCACGACCGTTTCGGAAAGTTCCTGAGGGAGGAGCGTATAAAATAATCAGCAGGCCATATCGGGGCCGTGCTGAAGGCTGAAAATACAGAGTGAAAAAACCGTGTGTGCAGGATGTTATTTTGTCCGTACCACGGTTTTTCTTATATTTGTTTCATGAATATAGGATGCGGCTCGGCAATGGAATGTCAAAAAACTTCGTTTTTTTCTTTTCATTGCGCTCGCCTTTCACTATTTTTGCACTTAAAACAACTATATGGAAGCACTAAAAGAACGGATACTCAAGGACGGCAAGTGCCTTGAGGGCGGAATATTGAAGGTCGACAGCTTTATAAACCACCAGATGGACCCTGTTCTTATGAAACGGGTTGCCGACGAGTTTGCCCGCCGTTTCGCGTCGGCGGGAGCGGATAAAATCATCACCATCGAGGCCAGCGGCATTGCGCCGGCCATCATGACCGGGTATGTGATGGGGCTGCCCGTGGTTTTCGCCAAGAAGAAAAAGCCCGTTACGATGGAGGGCATGCTCTCTACCGAGGTATATTCGTTTACCAAGCGCCGCACGTATGACATCTGCGTAAGCGGCGAGTTTGTATGTCCGGGCGACCGCCTGCTGTTCATCGACGACTTTCTTGCCAACGGAAATGCCGCCAAAGGCATAGCAGACCTGGCCCGTCAGGCCGGCGCAGAGCTTGCAGGCATGGGCTTCATCATAGAGAAAGAGTTTCAGCATGGCGGTAAAATGCTCAGGGACATGGGCTTCAGGGTTGAGTCGCTGGCCGTCATCGAGAGCCTTGGCAACTGCCGGATAACGTTCAAGCAATAGGCAATGGGCGGCAGGGTTGATGAGGAGAAACGCACCGTTGAGCTGATGGTTCGCCTGTACTGCCGTCGCAAGGAGGGCAACAGGCAGCTGTGTGACGGCTGTCGTGAGGTATTAAGGTATGCCGGCGAACGCCTATCGAAGTGCCGTTATGGTGACGGCAAGCCTACGTGCAAGCAATGTCCCACCCACTGCTACCGCCCGGACATGCGTCAGCGGATATGCGAAATAATGCGCTACGCCGGTCCGAGGATGATAATTTACCACCCCGTAGCGGCCGTGCGTCATCTCTTTAGGGAGGCTATGAAACCACGGAAAAGGCGCTGATGGCATAAGGCATAAATCCCGTTGCGTAACGTCTTGGTATTCAATGCATTGTAAAAGGCCGTCTTTCGCACGACGAAAGACGGCCTTTTAGCGCCTGAAAGACGGCCTTTCGGAACGCAAAAGACCGTCAATTGGAAAACAAACGAAAGCATGCCTTGCCGCAACAGAGGTTTTCTATCGCTTCAAGGCACGTTTTTTTAATTAGTTTAACGCTGACTTTCAGTTCTCCGGCATTAACTCTTAATTCTTAACTCTTAATTCTCTCAAGGCACTCTTCCATGAGCCATTTCGGCGTGCTCGTGGCGCCGCATATACCCACGGTGTCTACCCCTTTGAGCCATGACGGGTCTATCTCGTCAGGCCCTTCGATTAGGTGGCTGTTAGGGTTTACGCTCTTGCACTCGTTGAACAACACTCGTCCGTTGCTGCTCTTGCGTCCGCAAACGAAAAGGATGAGGTCATGGCGGCGGGCGAACGAACTGATGTTGGGCATGCGGTTGGCCACCTGTCGGCATATCGTGTCAAAGCTCTTGAACGTAGCCTCGGGCGCGATGTGCTGCTGGATGTAGTCTATTATGCGGTGGAACTCGTCGAGCGACTTAGTCGTCTGCGAGTAAAGGAAGATGTCCCGCGTGAAGTCGAGCGACTTAACGCCGTCAAGGTCGGCCACAACGATGGCTCGTCCGTTGGTCTGGCCCACCAGTCCGAGCACCTCGGCGTGGCCGGGTTTGCCGAAAATCACAATCTGTGCGTCGGGGTTGGAGTCGTATTTCTGCTTGATGCGGCGTTGCAGTTGCAGTACCACGGGACACGTGGCGTCGATAATCTCGATGTTGTTACGGCGCGCCATTTCGTATGTCTCGGGCGGTTCGCCGTGGGCGCGCAGCAGCACTTTCACGCCGTGCAGGCGGCTCATCTCGTCGTGGTTGATGGTTACCAGGCCCATGCGTCTTAGCCGTTCACACTCCATGCCGTTATGTACGATGTCGCCAAGGCAGTAAAGCCGTGTGCCGGCGGCAAGCTCTTCTTCGGCCTTGCGTATTGCCGTCGTCACTCCAAAGCAGAAACCGCTGCCGTTATCTATCTCGATTTGCATGATTGTTCGTTTTTGTGAATAAAGGAGTTAAAGCTGTTTCGCTATTGCCTTTGGCAACTTTAACTCCTCAAATTACTTTAGTTTTTCTTGTTAATAAGCCTTTGTTATAGCAGTGTAAAGCGTCAGGACATTTGTCTTTAACTACTTTAACTCCTCTAACTCCTTTAACTACTTCTTATTAAAATATACCTCCAGCAGCTCGTTGGCCGCCGTGAAGCTTGTCCGTTCGCCTGCAAGTACGGCACGTTCGGCCTCGGCGAGCCGTTTTTGGATTTCGTTGTTGTTGTAGAAACTGTCACGCAGGTGCTCGTTGATGGTTTCGTACATCCAGTATTTGCTTTGCTCATTGCGGCGGTAAGCGAAGTATCCGTTACCTTTTACAAAGTCGACATACTCGTATACCATGTCCCAAATCTCCTTTATTCCGAGCCCGTAAAAGCCGCTGTAACATAACACCTTGGGTTGCCATCCGCTGTCCGGAGCGGGGAAGAAGTGCAGCGCGTTGCGGAAATTACGTGCCGCCAGATGGCATTTGTCAACGTTCTCTCCGTCGCATTTGTTTATTACAATGCCGTCGGCTATTTCCATAATGCCGCGCTTAATGCCCTGAAGCTCGTCGCCGGTGCCTGCAAGCTGGATCAGCAGGAAGAAGTCAACCATCGAGTGGCATGCCGTCTCGCTCTGTCCTACGCCTACCGTCTCGACGAATATCTTGTCGTAACCCGCTGCCTCACACAGTATTATCGTCTCGCGCGTCTTGCGTGCCACGCCGCCCAGCGAGCCTGCCGTAGGACTGGGACGGATGAAGGCATCCTCGCGCACGGACAGCTTCTCCATTCGTGTCTTGTCGCCCAGTATGCTGCCTTTAGAGCGTTCAGAGCTTGGGTCTATTGCCAGCACGGCAAGCTTTCCGCCCGTACGGTCGAGCACATGCAGGCCGAACTGGTCTATCGACGTACTCTTTCCCGCGCCCGGCACGCCGCTGATGCCAATGCGCAATGAGTTGCCGCTGTATGGCAGACACTTCTCAATGACCTCCTGCGCCTTAGCCTGGTGGTCGGGATTGACGCTTTCTATTAGTGTCACTGCCTGGCTCAGGATGGTTACGTTGCCCTTCAATATGCCTTCAACCATGTCGCCCACCGACAGCTCGCGCCGCTTGAACCGCCCCCGCTTTAGGTATGGGTTTACTATTGAGGGCTGTTCTACCCCTGAATTGACGGTCAGGCCTTTGTATTTTTCGCTGTTTTCCGGATGTAACATATCTTTGTATTTTTAGTTGACAAGTAACGGGTTGCCGAGCAGATAAGGAGATTCGACTCCATAAATATCTACATCCCACGCAATAAGGCAAATCTCCCTGTCTGCTCGTCTCTTGTCCCCTTGTCTGCTTATTTAACGTTAACGTGTATCACTACCTTTGACTTGTTGGGGTCGTTGGTTATCATCAGCACACGCGGTTTGCTTCTCGCGTTCTTCAGTTGCTTTTTGTATGCCGTGATTTTCATCTTTGCCGACTCGCCCGGGTCAAGTCTTGATTTGTTCAGGCGCACCTTAAGTCCTGTTGTGAACATCTGCATCGAGCTTATGTTAAGTCGGCTGCGCCCTTGGTTCTCGATAATTATCGTGCCGCTGAGGTCGCTCTTGTCGCCGAACTCGCCAAGTTCAAGAGTCTCCGTAGAGAGCTTCATTACCGGCGCGTTGGCCAGTTGTGTTTCTGACATGTTTCGGAATTCTGGCAGCAATACTGCCGAAATCGTTATTTCCTTTTCGTCACTAACCTTGTCGCCGGGGAACATGCCGAGATATACAGACGATTGTGTAAGGCCGTAACTGCGCAGCTTGTTCGAGTTAAGCGTGATTGTCACTACACCGCCATGTCCGGGAGCAATGCTGGTCGGAGATACAGATGCTGTAAGATAATTAGGCAAATGCATGACTACCGGACTTACGCTTTCAGTTCCACTATTGACGATATGTATTTTTTGCGACGGCATTTCACCAAGGCTTACGTCGTCAAACTCAATGTCGTTCTTTTCTGCACGCACGCTGCCAAGCATAAAATCGTAGACGCCGGAGAAGTCTTTGAGCTGGTCGACCACCACGCCGCGCATTGTAAGATAAAACGGTTTGTCAGAAGCGTTGCTGTATATCGCCGCCTCTTTGTAGAAATGTCCGAGCTGGCGGGAGTCGAACGTCAACTCGATAACAAAGTCGTTGCCTTTCGTTATTACGCCTTTTGGGTAGGTGGCAATGGCGCAATCACAACTGGTTCGTACGGTGTCAATAATCAAGTCGTTACCTTTGTTGGTAAGTTCAAACTTTGCCGTAACCGGTTGTTCGTATAATACATTGCCACAATCTATTACTTCATGCTTTGCCGTAATGCGCTGGGCCGACACGCCCAACGCCGATGCGGCAAGCAAAATTATCAATATCTTTTTCTTGTTCATGGTTCTTGTTGTTCTCATTCTCGACTGTTAACTTCCTGGCTTATTTGATGTCCAATGTCGTAGAAGCCGTGCGTGCTGAATATTCAGGGGCATAAGCGCACTGTACAGTACACGTTCCAGTTTCATACAGACCGGCGCGGTCGATGTAGTATTCGGTTTCGATTACGTGCGTTCCTTTGCCCATACGGTCGAAATAATAATTTGTCGCGTTGTCTTTAGGCGTACAATAGTAGCCTTTACGGTAACCGCTTAACTGGTTTACTGGTTCCATGCAAGCTGCGCGTTTGTCGGTTACTTGTACGTAATCATAGTCGCGGTCGGCCCGGATGGTTATGCGTACAGTTATCTTGTCGCCTATATTCAATGCTGTTGCCGGTTTCCCGTCAGCAGAGAGGATTTCTCTTGTAACACTCATTCCTGCGGAAGCAGATGTTATAGTTGATGTCTGTTGTACAGACTGAGCGTAAACGGCTCCCCATGAAGTGCCTTCCGAAGTTTTCGTAGCAGTGAATTTATCGCTTCCGTCGGGCTTTATAGATGTCTTTACATAACCAAGTCCGGCAGTAGCTTTAGGCAGTTCTAACGTCTTGCCGTCAACGGCAAGAGTTGTTTCAGCTTTACTTTCAAGCACCTTCATGTTGCCGTTGAGGAATGCGTAGACTGCATTTACGTTGTTGAAAGGTGTTGTCCATCCTTGTACTCGTTTTTGTTGGAGTAGCCAACGTTTCATCTCGTCAATGGTTTTGGCGTATCCTTGTGCGTTGACGAGCGTCATGGCCTCGATTGCCGCAACCTGTGTAGGTATGCCGTAGTCGAACCAACTGTAGCCGGTACGCGGTGAGTCGTAATAACGTCCCATCTCTTCTGTTGCGACAGAATATTCGTCAAGGCTCTGTACATACTGCCGTGCAAGCTGCTTGTCGCCTTCGTCGGCCAGGATAACGGCCATCAAAGCCTTATAATACAGGTTCAAATCGACATTGTACTTCTTCAATTCCTCAAGCATATATTGGGCTGCTTCGTTTTCCTTGGCAGTGGGTTTGTGGTTGCTGATGGCGCAGATGTAAAGATAGTGTACGGCATTGTCCACGTTGATGTAGACTTTCATGCCTTTCTTCTCGTTCTTCTTAATCTCTTCATATTCCTTCACAACGACGTCGCCGAGGAATTTTATGGCTTTGTCTGTCATCGCCTTCGTCTCCGTCTGTGCGCCAATCATGTTGTCAAGGCGAACTAAAGTTTCTGTAATTGCTGCCGTAAGTGTAGGCGAACCGTATCTCATTCCCGGCCACCAGCACCAAGAACCGTCTGCGGAGTTTTGCAACTTGCGTAATTTCTCGAGTGCAGTCGTAAGATTGTTGTTGAGTGTCGACTCGTCAAAATAGTTGGCAAGCATTTGCTTTTGGTCACTTTCCCTGTCGGCGTCGGCTATCCATGGGGTCTCGTTAAGCACCATGTTTTTCAACTCTTGGTTCTTTTCAAGGCTGCTCATGAGGCTTTCCTGGCCAGTCTCATGTTTCCACTGGTCGAATACGCTCTTTATTCTCGGCGACTGTTTCATCATGTACGCGCCGATACTGTTGGCATAATAAGCCGTGGCAAGGTTGATGGCGTTGTCTTCACGTAAGTTACTTATATAAGGCAAGGCCTGTAGTACGAGCCATGCAGGATTGTTCGTGTACTCTATCGTGAGCTTCTCGCTACGTCCGTTTTCAGGGAACAGCGGTTTCAGGTCGATGGTCTTAACTCCCGGTTCGTGCTGTGTGAAAGGCACGGTTGTTGTCACCAGCTCGGTATCGGACAGTATCGGCAGGTAATGTTGCTCTCCGTCGCTGAAATCTTTGCCTTCGGCGAAAATCCTGCAGACGAGCAACGAATGGTTGGAGTCAGGCCTGTAGCTGAACGATACGGCGCCTGTTGAGTCGGCATCAACCTCGAATTTCTGTTTTATCTCCAATATAACTTTTTCAGTTTCGGGGTCGACGAGTTGCATAATGGCCGTGCCTTTTACTGTTTTGTCGGCAGTGTTTAAGATGCGTGCGGATATGTTTGCACGGTCGCCAACACGTACGAAGCGCGGCATGTTGGGCTGTACCATCACGGTCTTGGCGGCTACGGCCTTGCCTTCTATCTGTCCATAGTTCATTTCCTTGTCGTGAGCGAAGCCCATGAAGCGCCATGTAGTAACGCTTTCCGGCAGCGTGAACTTGATTGATACGTTGCCGTCTATGGTGTTGTTTACAAGTGCAGGATAGAAGAATGCCGTTTCGTTGAGGTTCTCGCGGAGCGGAACGGCAGGCTCGGTAGGCGCTGTTTCTTCCTCCATCTGAGCTTTGGCTGACTCTTCCTGCACGAGAACGTCCCCTGCAAGGGCGGCATCGGCAGAGGCATTGAATGCTCCGATTGTAGTCCGTGTCTCGGCGTTTTTCTTCATGACGGGTGCCGTTCCGCGTACCATTATATTTTGCGTAGACCCCGTGAGATATTTTCCTGTGCTGTTACCGTATCCCGTTATGACTACTTCTTCTTTCGCATAGAGTATATTATTGAGGTTTGTCTCGATGTTTCCGAAATCCAAAGACTTGACTGAAGCAAGTTTTTGGTTCAGTGTTCCGTAGAAATCAACAGGGTAAATATTTGCCGTTCGCCATGCTGTCCACGGCAAGTTGATGCGTGTATATTGGTTGAAATACCACGAGAATGGCGTCAGCTGGTCGAGCGAGGCGTCATACATGGTGGCCAGAAGCTGTGCGTTGGCAGGCTTTCCGTCAGGTCTTGTTATGTTGAGTGTCCATTCTTCTTGCTGTCCCGGCGTCAGGCGGTCGCGGAAAGTGGTCCATTTCAGTATCAGGCGCTTGTCAGGCAAGGGCTTCTGTATTGTGAAGTTGTGGTTGTAAACTTTGCCTTCCTTAACCCATATGAGGTTGATGCGCACGCCCGAACCGTACTCTTCCTTGTACGGCAGGCGGTAAGTCTTCACGGCGTTGCTTAGTTCCAGGCTACCGCTCTTCAGGAGTTTGTTGCCTGAAATGACTGTATATAGCACGTGTACGTCGGTGTCTGACGAGCCGAACTGCAGGTATATGGGGCTGCCGTCACGTGGGAATACGTCGCCGGAGACGTTAAACCAGTCGGGGGTTTCCACGCACGGCACTGTATCATCGTAGCTGAATACCACGAAGTCGCGGCGTACAGTGTCGTTGCCGCATATTGCCGTTATTGTGTGCCGGCCCGACTTGAGCAGTTCCATGGTGTTCCATGCCAACTCGGTCGGGGTGTTTGTCTTGGCGCTAAACGTTCCGCTTATACCGCTTACGGTGTAAGTCACGTCGCCGTCGATATTGTTTCCGGCGGAGTTCTTCAGCGAGAAGGTTATCGTCTTCAGGCTGTCGCGTAACGTCTGTTCGGGAACGTCGCAAGCGAACGACGTCGGCTTGTTGCCCAACGGCAACGATATATCGCCGTTGTGGCTTTCGCCGGCCATGTCGGTAACGTCGGCCTCGGTCACGATATTATAGAAACGGGCTATGCGGTAGTAGTCATCCTTGCTTATACCGATACTTTCTTCCCATACGGGCAGCTGCATCGGTATGCGGATTTTAAACTCGCCCTTGCCGTCGGTAACGGCCTCTCCCTCAGCCAAAACGGCGTTGTCGTTCTCGTTGAAGAACGCTCCCGTATAGCTGAAACGCCACCACAGGGCCTGTTTCCTGCGTACGGTGTACTTTACCTTTGCGCCCTGCACGGCTACACCCGAGTATGCCTTGGCACGTCCGGTTACGGTCACGGTATCTCCGTTTTCGTACATTTCCTTTACTTTATCGAACTCAACCTGGAACGTCGGGCGCTTGTATTCCTCCACTCGGAAGCCCACAGAGCCGCCCAGAAGATTCTCCGTCCTTATCGAGAACGAACCTGTAAGCCCGCCCGAAGGCAGCGTGAAGTCGGCCGAGGCGGTACCGAATTCGTCGGTAGTGACATTCTTTTCGGCTACAGTCTTATAGTTGGCGTCCTTCAAAGTCAGTTTCACCGTGCGGTTGGCAATGGCATTCTGTTCAAGCTTGTCAATGTGGCGAAGCACCATCGCTACGCGAACGGTCTGGCCGGGGCGGTATATCTTGCGGTCGGTGAACAGTGAGGCTACGTCGCGGTTAAATGTGTTCTCGTTATAGCTGAAGTTGTTATAGGCGCTCACAAACGGCGCGGCGTTGTCAGTGTCGGTATATGCACGCACTTCGTCAACGCTTGTCTTGTCAAAGAAAAACAACGCTTCGCCATTGTCCTTGCACGTAATGACCTTCCGTTTGTCGTCCCTGTGGCGGATGTCGAGTTTCGCTCCCGCTACGGGTTGCCCCGTAGTGCCGCTCAACACGGCAAAACGCATCTTGTTGCCGGGCAGTTCCTGATGGATGATGAACATGTCGGTAACGTACAGCATGTCGCGGTCAGGCGTTATGCTGTTGTTGTCTGTCTCAACTTCTACAAGATAAACGCCGACGGGAAGGCCCTTGACGATGAACGAGTCGCTCACCACTTCATATTCAGGCTGTGTGCCGAAGGCTTTTTTCATGGTAACGGCAGAGGACGCGCTCTTCAGTGCCTTAACCTTATTATATTCCTTGTCGCTGTCCACGTACAGCTTGTCGGCTCCGGTAGCGTTCAGTCTTGTGAGGGTAAGTCGCAGTTCCTTTATGTTGCGCACGTCGTATTTCATTGTGAAGTCACGGCTTGGCAACACCATGCTGCGTTCTGTCGTGGCATTGAAGTACGGGCGTGTAAGTTCCTTCAGCTCGTTGCGCAGCTTGTCCGTACGGCGCCAAGGACTCCAGCGGTTTATTGCGTCGTTGAGGAAGTTGGATTTCTCTTGAGCCGTGATGTCTTTCGCGAATTTCATCACGTCATACCTGCTGATGGCCACTTCGGCGCAGGCCGGCAGGTCGGAGTACAGCCTTGTAAGCGAGTCGAGCGACTCCATGTATTGTGAATCCTTCTTGTAGACGAAGAATAGGCCCGTTTTCATGGCGTCGTCACGCACCATGTCGAGCGCCGTAAGCAGCGTGGCGGTGCGGTTGGAGGTCGTGGCGTAGTAGTCGTGCATGGCCTTGTAGTCGCCGGCGGTGTATCCGATGAGGCTCAGCAGGTCGCCTCCGAAGAGGTCGGCGTCGCGCCCCTTGACGGTAAACGGCGCGTAAGCCTCGGCCTTCTTCTGCGCGAGCAGGGCCGGATTGGCCATTGCCTTTTTTAAATATTCCGGTGCCTGCTCATGCGCTTTGTAACTGCGCATCCATCGTTCGCCGGCCGTCTTTCCCAGCGCTGCGTAGCATACGGCGGCCAGTGCGGGGTCTGTCTTTTCGTATGTCACGGCCTTTTGCTCGAGGCGTTCAATCTGCGGAGCGAGCGAGTCGGGCGATATTGAGTGCCATGTCCACATCGTTTGCCACTCGGCCTTTAGCAGCTGGCCGTAGTTCTTTTCCCGTTCGGCCTTGTCGATGATGGCCTTCAGGCATTCAATCTGCGTCTTGGGCAGGTCTTTCTTGGCCGCATCGTCAACCTTTTTCCATAATTGTGTATATCCGTCTGCCAACATAACGCCTGGTAATAGGAATAAAATCGAAAGCAGTGAAATAATCGTCTTTTTCATGAGCGGTAATTTTTTGTTCTGTCAAGGGTGGCGGATAAGGCTTCATGGCGGTTATAGATGTTTACCGTATAGATGTCGGCAATCCGGCCATTCAATCTTTCCGTTTCCTTGCCTTTTAACTTTTTAAATGCAATTACAAAGGTAAACAATAAAGACAAGACGGCAAAACGATTTAAAGTTTTTTCCCTTTTGTTGTGGATAATGAGGTTTTGTTGTAATTAGTGGCGTGTTGTCGTGGTCAAACAAGCCGGGTAAATAAGGCCGTTTCCTCGTTAATATGCCGCAATACTATAGTCTGGTAGTCGCAAATCGTTACGCATACGACACCCTCTTACAAGCCTGGCAGTCGGTATTCGTCATTCCGTGTCAAGCACGGAATGACGAATACCGACTGCCAGGCTTGAGATGACCTCTTATATACCCGTTAGAAAGCGACTGCCAGGCTTGTAGTAGAGCCGTTGCCAGCATGATGCGGGCGTACGGCAGTGGCTAAAATACCGGCAGCGCCATGAGCTGATACACCAGCGTTTGCGCCAAACGCCGCTGTCCTTTAACGCTGGGGTGGAGCAGGTCGGTGGCCGCGTTGTGGAAGTAAGACTGCTGCGCCTTGACCATCGGGTTCATTCCGCTCACGGCGTTGAGGTCTATTATGGGCACGCCCCACACGTTGCCGGCCTCCTTCACTGCGTCAACGTAGGCGCTGAAGTACTCTCCGCACACGTTCTGCCAGCTCTCGTCGGGCTGCAGGTTCTCTGCTCCGAACTCGGCGCGGGCACGGTGTATCGGCGTAAGCAGCACTATCTGCTTGTCGGGGAAGAGTGTCTTGAGGCTTTCTATTGCTATGTTTATGCGTCCCTTGAACGTGGTGTTGTCCATTGACGGGGTGCGCTTCTTGCGTTTGTAGTACTTCTTCGGACTGTGCACCGCAGCCAATACTGTATCCTCGCGCTCGTCATACCAGCGGCCGAGGGGCACTCCCGCGTTGAAGTCGTTAGTCCCGATGAACACCGTTATGGCGTCAACGTTGTCGCCGTGCTCATCCTTCAGCGCCTTTGCCTGCCGTGGCACGTCGTCCCACTGGCGGCCGCTGATGGCATAGACGTAGGGCGTTATGCCGAGCCATTCTTGCAGAAAGTTCCAGTATTTCTTGTTTATTTCCTCGCTGTTGTTCCTCGGGTCGGTCATCGAGTCGCCTATAAAGCATACCCGCTTGCCCGCCCAGGGGTGGCGGAAGGTACATGATGGCATGTCGCATGCCGACTGGTTGCCAAGCGGACAGACGTTGCCCGCAGGCTGGATTGTGGCTGATTCAGGTGCCGTAGTCTGCCCTATGGCAGGCATGAAGGCCGTCATAGCCACGGCGAAAAGCAATATTTTCTTGTTCATGATAGTTTTAGTTAGCGGCTGTAAAGTTAGTTATTTTTGTTCATAAAACACTTTTTATTCCGGTATTTTATCCGTTATATTAATGAAACGGAAGAAAAGAAGCCTTGCTTCATGCGATATTTTGTCAGTCAGACAGCAGCATTTTGCCATACTTTCATTATGCAGTCAAGATAGTCCTTGCGGCTTTCTTCCTGATTTTCGTTGGCGCTCAGGAAGGCCGTCGGCCGAAAATAAAAGGCTGGCAGACGCAAATACGGCGAAAAATCGTGTGCAAACGTAAGTGTAATATTATCAAGACGATACGTCGGCTTGCGGCTTTTGTGTGCAACGAAAACGGCCGTTTGAAGCCTAAAAAACGACCTTTACGGGTGTAAACGACGGTCTTTGGCAATGCCGAAAGCCGTCGTTAGTGATGCGAAAGGCTGTCTTTTATATTCTGAAAGACGGTCTTTCGTGTTGTTTTTAGCCGTGTTTTGACAACTTAAAGATGACATTTTGCGCTGAAACGTGCCGTGATACGCGCCTTCGTTTTTCTATTTCGGCAAAATACACGGACATCTTCTGTTTGACGTTTTGACAACAAACATGCGCCTGAAGGTTGCGAAATGACTATTTTGTAACCTTTGCTTGCAGCCTCAGAGGATTCTGTCTGCTGTCATGGTGGCTGATACTGTCTCGGCCTTATCGTGTTGTGTGATGTACTGACGGATATTAACCAAAATAAAATCTCGTTTCTTTTCCTTTTATTTTGAGTTTCAATCAACTTGTGCTATATTTGCAATATGAAAAAGGAATTGGGCAAATGACTTATGGATATGGCCAAGTACATCGTTACGGCACTGCTTTTGTTGTCGGTGTTTGGCGATATGCTCAATGTTATTAAGAAAGGAGCAGAAAGATGAAAGGAATGGAAATGAGTATAAATTGGGTTGATTATTATTTCCCCATGCTTGATAATTTGAACGGCATGGAGAAGCTACGTTTGGTGAGAAAACTTACCGACTCTTTGCTGAAAAACGATAAAACGGTGAATACACCGGCCGTGAATGCAGGTCAGTATGCTTTTTCAAAGCTGGCTGGAGCGTGGGCGGACGACCCAGAAGCGGATATGATGGAGCGTGCAATCGCTGAAGGACGGGTGAGCAACAAGACAAGAAACTTATCCTCGTTTGACGAATGAAGCAATATTTATTGGATACAAACATCTGCATTTTCTTTCTCAGAGGAAAGTATGAAGTGGCTGACCAACTGATGGAAATAGGTATTGGCAACTGCCATATATCTGAGATTACAGTCGGCGAGTTACTTTATGGAGCGGCTTGTAGCATACAAAAAGAGAAGCATTTGAGTCAAATTAATGATTTGATAGGGTTGCTTTCAGTTGAACCTATATATCCGGTATTGCCTGTTTATGCTGAAATCAAGGCAGAATTAAGAAGGCAAGGTTCTATGATTGATGACTTTGACCTGCTTATCGGAGCAACAGCGATATGTAAAAACATGACACTTGTGACCGAGAACGTAAGGCATTTATCCCATATTCCCGATATAAATATTGAAAATTGGATTAACAGATAACATCTAACAACAATAATATATGAATGTAGGAGACAAGGCGCCCGAGTTGCTCGGGCATGACGAGAACGGCAACGAAGTGAGGTTAAGCGACTTCAAGGGCAGGAAGCTCGTGCTGTATTTCTATCCGAAAGACCTGACGTCGGGTTGCACTACCGAGGCCTGCAACCTGCGCGACAATTACGAAGGACTGCGCAACGGGGGCTACGAGGTGCTTGGCGTAAGCGTTGACGACGAGAAGAAGCACCAGCGTTTCATAGCCAAACACGAGCTGCCTTTCCATCTTATAGCCGACACGGAGAAGCAGCTTGTTGAGCAGTTCGGCGTGTGGGGCGAGAAGAAAATGTACGGACGCACGTACATGGGCACGTTCCGCACCACCTTCATCATCAACGAGGAAGGCATAATAGAGCGCGTGATAACTCCCAAGGAGATAAAGGTGAAGGAGCACGCGCAGCAGATACTGAAGTAAAAACACTGATGTCCGCATTCAGCCGGCATACATACTGTTGGCTGAATGCGGGTGTCAAAAACTAAAAACAATACTATGATTAACCGACAACTGTTACATCCCGAGAGTATCGTGGTGGTGGGCGGCTCGAACAACGTCCACAAACCGGGCGGCGCATTGGTGCGCAATCTTATCAGCGGAGGCTATAAGGGCACGCTGAGAATTATCAATCCGAAGGAAGACGAGGTGCAGGGCATTAAGGTGTTCCATGACGCCGGCGAGCTGCCTCCTACCGATTTGGCTGTGCTCGTGATACCGGCCAAGATGTGTCCGGAGAGTGTAGAGACTCTTGCGCGCGACAAGGGCGTGCGCGCTTTCATCATAATCTCTGCCGGATTCGGCGAGGAGACTAAGGAGGGTGCCGAGCTTGAGCAGCGCATTGTGGACACATGCGATAAGTATGGGGCGGCGCTTATCGGCCCCAACTGTATTGGACTGATGAACTCGTGGCACCACAGCGTGTTCACGAAACCCATCCCCACGCTGCATGATAAGGGTGTCGACTTCATCAGCGGGTCGGGTGCCACGGCGGTGTTCATCCTCGAGTCTGCCGTAATCAAGGGCCTGCCGTTCAACTCGGTGTGGAGTGTGGGCAACAGCAAGCAGATAGGCATTGAGGACGTTCTCCAGTATATGGACGAGAACTTCGACCCCGAGCGCGACTCGCACATCAAGCTTCTTTATATCGAAAACATCAACAACCCCGACAAGTTGCTGTTCCACGCAGGTTCGCTCATACGCAAGGGCTGCCGTATAGCGGCAATCAAGGCGGGCAGCAGCGAGAGCGGCAGCCGCGCCGCGTCGTCGCACACGGGGGCGATAGCCAGCAGCGACTCGGCCGTTGAGGCTCTCTTCCGCAAGGCGGGGATAGTGCGCTGCTTCTCGAGAGAGGAGCTTACCACCGTAGGATGTATCTTTACGCTGCCTCCTTTGACTGGACGTAACTTCGCCATCGTTACCCATGCCGGCGGCCCGGGCGTAATGCTGACCGACGCTTTGTCGAAAGGCGGGCTCAACGTGCCCAAGATTGAGGGGCCCGAGGCTGACGAACTGAAGAGCCTTCTGTTCCCCGGCTCGTCGGTATCCAACCCCATCGACATCCTCGCTACCGGCACACCGGAACATCTTTCGCTTGCCATTGACTACTGTGAGCATAAGTTCAAGGGCATTGACGCTATCTTCGTAATCTTCGGAACGCCGGGTCTTGTCCAGCTGTATGAGGCCTACGACGTGTTGCACAAGAAGATTCTGGAGTGCAAGAAGCCCATTTTCCCCATCCTGCCGTGCCTGCATACCGCCGGTCCGGAGGTTGCCGAGTTCCTCAGCAAGGGGCATGTCAACTTCAGCGACGAGGTTACCCTTGCCACGGCTCTTACCCAAGTGATGAAGACTCCGCGTCCCGCCTCGCCGGAAATAGAGCTGTTCGGCGTCGACGTTCCTCGTATCCGCGAGGTCATCGGACGTATCGAAGGCAACGGATACATCTCTCCCGAGCATGTGCATGAACTGCTCGAGTGCGCCGGAATACCGATGGTGCCAGAGCTTGTGAGCGCCGACAAGGCCGAGCTGGAAGCCTTTGCCGAGAAGGTAGGCTATCCCGTGGTGGCCAAGGTGGTAGGCCCTGTCCACAAGAGCGACGTAGGCGGAGTGGCGCTTAACATCAAGACGTCGAGCCAGCTGGAGTATGAGTTCGATCGAATGATGCAGATCGAGGGAGCTAAAGGCGTCATGGTGCAGAAGATGTTGCGTGGACGCGAGCTGTTCATCGGCGCCAAATACGAGCCAAGGTTCGGCCACATAGTGCTGTGCGGCCTCGGCGGAATCTTCGTCGAAGTGCTGAAGGACGTGTCAAGCGGCCTTGCCCCGCTGTCGTATGACGAGGCTTACTCGATGATACGCTCCCTGCGGGCGTACAAGATAATAAGAGGCACGCGCGGACAGAAGGGCGTCAACGAGAAGAAGTACGCCGAGATAATAGTGCGCCTGTCGACACTCTTGCGCTTCGCCACCGAAATCAAGGAGATGGACATCAACCCCTTGCTGGCCGACGAGAACGATATCGTAGCCGTAGACGCAAGGATGAGGATTGAAAAGTAAGAATATTCAGAATTTAAAGAAGTAAGAGAAGTTATAGAAGTTAAAGCCATTACTTATGCAGATAAACGTAGATTGATTTCGTGATGCGAGGCAAATGGCTTTAACTTCTGAGTGAACAAAGTGAGCGGTAACTTCTTTTACTTCTATAACTTCTAACGAAATATGAAGATACTGGTAATCGAAGACAACGCCGACTTGCGTGAAGTGATAGTGCGCTCGCTGGAGAAGGAGCGGTATGTTGTGGAGACCGCGCCCGATTATTCTACCGCGCGGACCAAGGTTTTCATATATGAGTACGACTGCATCCTGCTCGACATCATGCTGCCCGACGGCAACGGGCTGAGCCTGTTGCGTGAACTCTCGGAGCGGGGCAGGCGCAACAACGTGATCATAATATCCGCCAAAGACTCCATCGAGGACAAGGTTACGGGGCTTGACCTCGGCGCCGACGACTATCTTGCCAAGCCGTTCCACCTTGCCGAGCTGCACGCCAGGATAAAGAGCGTGCTGCGCCGCAACGCGCATAACGGCGAGCGCAACATCAAGCTGGGCAACGTGACCATCCATCCCGACACGTTCAAGGTAGACGTTGACGGCCGCGACCTCGAGCTTGGGCGCAAGGAGTACGACATATTGCACTACCTTGTCAACCGCGCCAACCGCCTGATAGAGAAGCAGACGCTGGCCGAGGCCGTGTGGGGCGACAGTATCGACCAGGCCGACAATTTCGACTTCATCTACGCCCAGATGAAAAACCTGCGCAAAAGGCTCAAAGCCGCCGGCGCGACAATAGAGATAAAGACCGTCTACGGGTTTGGATATAAACTTGTGGTATCAAGTTGACAAGCAAACAAGGGACGAGTTGACTTAAACATATCTCCTCGTCTGCTTGTCAACTCGTCCCTTGTCAACTAAAAAAACGATGAAGCTTCAGAACGTAATAACCTTCCGGCTGTCCATACTCAAGGCTATCGTCATAGCCGTTTGGGCCGTCTGCTTTTATTTCGCGATAATAAAAGAGATAAACAACGCCACCGACGAGGCGCTCACCGACTATGCCGAGACGCTCATCACCGACTATCTTGCGGGCGAGACGCTGCCCGAGTCGAGCGAAATCTCCGGCCGTCAGTACGTCATACGCTCGATACCGGCCGGCTATGCAGCGCGAATGCAGCACATAAGGTATAAGGACACGGAGATGTTTTTCGAGCAAAGGCACCGTTACGAGCAGGCCCGCACCATCACGTACATCTTCCAGACCGACGACGGGCAATGGCGTGAGCTCGTAGTGTTCACACCATCCATCGACAAGAACAACATGAAGCGCGCCATCCTCTACTGGCTTATCGCACTCTATGTAGTGCTGCTCGTCGGCATAACCGTGGTCAACCTGTGGACCATACGCCACAGCATGAAGCCGCTCAAGGCGCTGCTCGACTGGCTCAACGCCTACAAGCTGGGTAAGCGCAGCCGCCCCCTCGACAGCAACACCAAGATAACCGAGTTCAGCACCCTTAACGACGCGCTGCGCCGTAGCGTAGAGCGTAACGAGCGCCAGTACGAACAGCAGAAGCTGTTTATCGCCAACGCGTCACACGAGATGCAGACACCGCTGGCCGTATGCACCAACCGCCTTGAGATGTTGCTCGATGAAGACAACCTCACCGAGACGCAGATGGCCGACATAATAAAGACCCTGCGCACGCTGAAAAGCCTCTCGGCCACCAACCGCTCGCTGCTGTTGCTCTGCAAGATAGACAACGGGCAGTTTGTCAACCGTGTCACCGTAGACCTCGAAACAACAACAATGAAGATTCTGCCAGACCTCGCGGCCGTCTACGCCAACAGGCGGATACAGGTCAAGACAGCCTTTACGGGCGCGGCCGAGGTGGATATAGACGAGCAGCTTGCCGGCATATTAATAGGCAACCTGCTCAAAAACGCGTTCATCCACAACGTTGACGGAGGCGAGATAAGCGTCACTTCTGACGGCAAGACGTACACCGTAGCCAACACGGGCAGCCTCCGCCCGCTTGACGACAGCAAGATATTCGAGCGCTTCTACCATTCGGCGGGCAAGAAGTCGTCTACCGGCCTCGGCCTGTCTCTCGTCAAGGCAATATCCAATCTTTACGGCCTTGACATTAAATACACCTTCACCGGTGGAATGCATACGTTCACTTTGTCTATCGGCAAGGCATGACTTGTTTGGGGATTAACTGTCAATGAGTTGATCATTCTCGATAAACGGTATTGCGATAGACGGTCTTTTACTTTCCAAAAGGCCGTCAATCGCAGGCTAAAAGGGCGTCTTCTGCATTGCGAAAGACGGCCTTTTAGTTTGTAAGAAAACATGTATGGAATGATTAATGAATAATGATAAATGAATAATCAGACGTAGTGATTGTAACTAGGAACATGCGTTCAGCTTACGGTTTTCATGACTTTATCCGGCGTTAAATGCTGAACGCGACGGAGAAAAGCACCTCGCGGCCACGCAAGGGCAGGCTGAAATAGCCGTAGTTGAGGCCCGAGAACGAAGCCTCTTCATACACTTTACGGTTCAGCAGATTGCTCATTGCCAGGCGTAAATCTATCTTTTTACTTAAAGAATAGCGCACAGAGGCGTCAAGAAAGCTGTTACGGCGGTATCGCCCGCGCTCAACCTCCAGGACGTTGTACTCCCATGACAGGCTTATGTCAAGTCCGCTGAGCGGGAACAGGTGGACGTCTGCCTCGTTGTAAAAGCTCTTCAGGGTGTTATGTCCGGCGCTCCAGGCATACGGATCCTGCCACGTAAGGTTGAAAGTGGGACGGTCGGTCACCGACAGCCACTTCCACCTGCTCCACCTCAGCGTCATTGCCGTCGTCAGCACATTGGCGGTTATGTCGGCGGTTACGCCGTTCTGCGCCACGGGCAGCGCCGTGCGATTATAGCTTACGGTGGCCTTCACGCTTTCGCCGGTGCCTGCAAAGGTCTTATCGACCGACGTCAGGACAAACAGTGAGCGCGATTTCACGTCCTTCCATACGGGCCTTACGGTGGTCAGATCATTGCCGTAGGTGTATTCGTTGTAATGGTCTGACGTGCTCCATGAAGCCGACGCCATGACATTCCACACAAACAGGGTGACAAGATTGGAGTAGTTAAGCGAGAACGAGGCACCTGAACGGCGCGTCCATCCTATGCGGTCGGCCGTCAGCAGACGCGTACGGTAATCCCTTGCGAACTCCTCCGGCGTCATGACATCGGCCGAAGGGTCACGGCTGATGCCGCCCATTATGTTCATTCTCCAGAACGGCGAAAACTCATGCCGCCACCTGAGCGAGGGCGAGGCATACACCTTTGTTCCGCCGCTGACGCCGCTCCACGGCACGCGCGACGTGAACACGCTCACGGGTACTTCTATACCAATGTGCCCACGGCCGTAAACGATGGAGTATCCGGGCATGAACGAATGCTTCATGTACGTTGTGCGGTAACCTCGGTTGCCATCAACTGCCACGTTGTCTGAACGCAACTCGAACGTATATTTCAGTTCAAGACTGTTGCCCAAGACCCTGAATATTGTCGAAACGCTGCTCCGTGTCATCAGCCTTTCAAGTTCAAGGCGTTGGCTTAATTGGTAGATTGAGGAAGGAGTAATGGAGTATGGAGAGAAGGAGTAAGCAGAATTGCCCTCCGCGTCACCGTCGTTTTCGCCCACGGCGAGTGTTTCGCTGCGGCGGAAATACCTGAACAGCGAGTTCACCGAATATACATTCGCCCCGGCATTTATGGTCATGCGCAGCTTATTCTGCAAGTAGCCGGGATGGCGGTCGGCGCTTTCGCGCAGTTGATAAGCAGACATGTCACGAGCAGACGAGGAGATTTCATTTAGTTGACAAGCAGACAAGGGACGAGCAGACGAGGAGATTTGCCCTGCTAATAGGCGAGGCATTTCTCCTTGTTTACTTGTCAACTCGTCACTCGTTGACTTAAAGATGTCCCTTGTCTGCTCAAAAACATCGTTGCTTTCCTGCTGAGTCAAATCTCCTTGTCTGCTTGTCAACTTGTCACTCGTCAACTTAAAGAATGACAGGGAGCCTGATAGTTCGTCGACGAGGTACACTTTCGGGGCGTTATGTTCATAGCGGAAGTGGGGCATGAGGGTGTGGGATGATAGCTTGCGACGGTTAGTTTCGCTGAGCGAAAGCGTCTGTTCGCCGCCGTAGTAGTTGTAGGTGCTGTCCTCGTTGTGGTTGGACGTGCCGTAATAAGTTATGTTGGTGCGCAGCGAACCGTAGCGGCCAATGCGGTGGACATGGTTCAGTCCTACAGAGTAAGACTTGTTCCTGAGGTATCGTTTCTCGCTAATCGGCGGCTGTGCCATGCCGTCCGTCTGTATCATTTCGCCCGGCAGAGGCTCGTAGTTGTCCGCGTCGGAATAGTCGATGTGCTCCACCGTGTTCTCCGACAGGTTCTCGCCATTGTTGTCCATCTTTGCGGTCAGCAGCAGTTGGTTCTTCCTTCCCACGTTCATCAAGGTCAGACTGTTGTTCCACAGCACGTCATTGAAGCCGCCGATACCGCCCCTCGCCTCGCCGAACGGGCGCAGCTTATAGCCCTGTTTCAGCTTGATGTTAAGCGTGGCTTTGTCTGACGGCACCCTGTCTTTCAGCGCGCGGATGGGCTGGTCGTCCTCCATCACCTGCACGGTGGCCACCGCGTCGGCCGGCATATTGCGTGTAGCCTGGTTGTATTGGTTGCCCAGCAGGTCTTGCCCCTCGATGTTAAACTTGTTGATAGGTCTGCCCTTGTAGCGTATCGCGCCGTTGTCGGCCACCTCAATGCCCGGCATTTTCTTCAGCACATCTTCTATATAGCGGTCTTCCTTGCCCTGAAATGCCGCCACGTTGTAGTTAATGGTGTCTTTGTGGACGTCTATCGGGCGGGCCTTTACGGTCACTTCTTTCAGCATTATGCCCGATGGCGCTAGCCTGACCCTCATGCCCTGGCGGGCGTCGCGCGCCTTTATGCGCTTCTTGTCGTAGCCCATCAGGGTGAACTCCACCGCCTCCGCCCCGTCGGGAAGGGTCAGGGTGAATGCCCCAGTGCCGTCGGTCAGGGCGTAGGCCATAAGCGAATCGCGCTCGCCCAGCGTCTTGCAGGTAACGTAGCTCACGCCCTTGCCCGTCTTGGCATCGGTGACGCGCCCCGTAACCTGCCGCCCCGCCGACTGCGGGAAGGCGGGAAAGGAGAGAAGGAAAAACAGCAGTAACAGCAGCAAAAGCCTGCCCCTACCCTTCCGAAAGGAGGCTTGTTGGCAGTCCTTGCAGGTGTTTTCTTGTGGCGTATAATGGCTCAACGCGATATGGCTCATAATGAAATTTTACAATATTAATGGTTAAAACATTGCGGTTACGACATCTTCCGCAACGCGTATAATATCCAACGGCTTTACGATTGACGGTTCTTCCGCAGTTTTGTTGGATGGCCTTTCAGCAACATAAAATTGAGCACATCGAGTTTTTCTTTTAAAAGATTAAAAATCAATAGTTTTGTTATATAATTTGAAGTATGGATAAGCCGGATAGTTTTATAGCCCTAAATTTCAATTTAATCAATATACAGGTACTGATTATCAGGGACTTATGAGCATACAAGATAATACAAATACTTGAATATCAGCATCTTATCTTTATCCAACAGAACTGCGGATGAACCGCAGGAGGTGGCCTTTTACAAGCTGAAAGGCCACCTTTCATGAAGCAAAAGGCCATCTTTTACAACACAAAAGACCGTCTTTTGCAAAACGTCTAATATCCAAGGTGATAGACCCCACACTGCATCAGCTCATTAACATACAGTAATCCAGCTACACGCACATTGCGCCATAACATACGAGATGTTATCACCGTTTAGATAAACTTAATATTTATCAATTATACAACGCAAACAAGGTTAATTTTGATAAAATCAGAATAAATAATTAACAAAAGCGATTGCAGGTATCGTTTTTTTGCAATATATTTGCCGACATGAAGAAAGCAACCATTTGGACAATAGCAATAGTGATGGGACTCTCGTTCCTCGTCTTGCTCTTCATGCAATTGAAGTACATCGAGGCGATGGTCCAGATGAAGAAAGAGCAGTTTGACGAATCTGTCAACAAAGCCCTTTACCAAGCCTCGCGCAATCTTGAGCTTAACGAGACACTGAAATATCTTGAGCGCAACGTCAATGCCACAGGGCGCATGAGCAGCAATACCGACTCTACAGACAGGATACACGACTATTCAAACGGAGCAGCTCAACACTCTCACCAGTCATCCGTCTCCGTACACAACGGCAAGACATACTCTACGTTTGAACTCAAGACGATGACCATCAAGCCATCTACAATGCCAAAGGCGGTAATCCTGCACAGCGACAAGAACTCCATATCGGAAGCGACAAAGTCAATGCGCGAAATCGTGAAGAACCGCTATATCTACCAAAAGGCATTGCTCGACGAGGTTGTTTACAGCATTCTATACACAGCCTCGGACAAACCCCTGCGCGAGCGAATAAACTTCAAAATGCTTGACCAGGACATAAGGACGGAACTTATGAACAATGGGATAGACCTGCCATACCACTTCACGGTATCTACCCAAGACGGACGTGAGGTGTACCGGTGCCCGGACTATACTGAGGAAGGCGAGGACTACACATACTCACAGGCATTATTCCGCAACGATCCGTCAAACAAGATGGGAGTGGTGAAAATCCATTTCCCTGACATGGGAAGCTATATATTCAGCGGAGTCAGGTTCATGATACCGTCGGTGGTATTTACCGTGGTGCTGCTCGTAACGTTTATCTTCACTATCGTCGTGATATTCAGGCAAAAACGATACACAGAGATAAAGAACGACTTTATAAACAACATGACACATGAGCTGAAAACGCCAATCAGCAGCATTTCGCTTGCCGCGCAAATGCTCAACGACGAAAGCGTTACGAAAAGCCCAGTGATGATGAAACACCTCGGTGGAGTAATCAACGACGAGTCAAAACGCTTGCGGTTCCTCGTGGAGAAAGTGCTGCAAATGTCAATGTTCGACCGGAAGAAGGCCATCTTCAAGAAAAAAGAACTCAACCTCAACGAACTCGTTGACAATGTCGCTAACACCTTCACACTACGTGTTGAACATACAGGGGGACATATAACGACAAAGCTGAACGCCACCGAACCTACGATATACGTTGACGAAATGCACTTCACGAACGTCATATTCAACTTGCTTGACAATGCCGTGAAGTACCGCGACCCTGACCGTCCGGTGGAACTCCTCATATCAACATGGAACGATAAGGAAAAACTATACCTGTCCGTAAAGGACAACGGACTTGGCATAAAGAAAGAAAACTTGAAAAAAATATTCGAAAAATTCTACCGCGTACACACGGGGAACGTACATGACGTAAAAGGATTCGGATTAGGACTTGCCTATGTAAAAAAGATGGTTGAATTGCATAAAGGCGAAATACATGCCGAAAGCGAAAGAGGAAAAGGAACGAATTTTATAATATCATTACCAATAATAAAAAATAAATAACTATGGACGAGAAATTGAAAATACTACTTTGCGAGGACGACGAGAACTTGGGTATGCTTCTTCGCGAATATTTACAGGCAAAAGGTTATAGTGCAGAACTTTGCCCGGACGGTGAGGCCGGATACAAGGCTTTCCTGAAAAGCAAGTTTGACATCTGTGTTCTTGACGTGATGATGCCTAAGAAGGACGGCTTCACGCTGGCTCAGGAGATACGCCAGGCCAACGCAGAGATACCTATCATATTCCTTACTGCGAAGACATTGAAAGAGGACATCCTCGAAGGATTCAAAATCGGCGCCGACGATTACATCACAAAGCCATTCTCGATGGAAGAGCTTGTATTCCGTATTGAAGCTATACTCCGCCGCGTACGTGGCAAGAAGAACAAGGAAAACACGATATACCATATCGGACGTTTCACCTTCGATACGCAAAAACAACTACTCACCATCGGTGAAAAGCAGACAAAACTGACAACTAAAGAAAATGAACTGCTTGCATTGCTGTGCTCACACGCAAATGAAATACTCCAGCGCGACTTTGCGTTAAAGACCATATGGATTGACGATAACTACTTCAACGCACGTTCAATGGATGTATACATCACTAAACTGCGCAAGCACCTGAAGGATGATGACCAGATTGAAATAATCAATATCCACGGTAAGGGATACAAACTGATAACCCCCGAACAGGACTAAGTCAACAAACGACTTTACAGACTGATATAAAAGACAGGCCGGACATTGAAAAAATCCAATATCCGGCCTGTCTTTGTATTTTATTAATTAAAGCATTACTTGTACTCACTCCATGCCTTAATGTCGATGTCTTCAAGCCGCACGCGGCAGAAAGCATTGATAAACGCTGTAGCAAGACGGCTGTTAGTTATCAAAGGAACATTGAGGTCGATAGCAGCGCGACGTATTTTATAACCGTTTGAAAGCTCGCTTACCGTAAGGTCTTTAGGAATGTTCACAACCAAATCGATTTCATGATTATGCAACATGTCAAGAGCCTGCGGATGTTTGTCGGCATCAGACGGCCAATAGACTAACGTATTCTCCACCCCATTGTCGGTAAGGAATTTTGAAGAGCCAACCGTTGCATAAAGTTTATATCCGTTCTTGACGAGCTGACGGGCCGCGTCGAGCATTTCGGCCTTCTGCTTCGGGCCACCGGTCGAAAGGAGGATGTTCTTCTCAGGGATACGCTGGCCTACTGAAAGCATGCTCTTCAATAGAGCAGTATTTGTATCATCGCCAAGACAACCTACCTCACCGGTTGACGCCATGTCGACTCCAAGAACAGGATCGGCTTTCTGCAAACGGTTGAAAGAGAACTGACTGGCCTTTATTCCGACATAATCAAGGTCGAACAAATCTTTGTCAGGACGTTCTACCGGCAACCCAAGCATTACCTTCGTAGCAAGTTCTATCAGATTGATTTTAAGAACTTTGCTGACAAACGGGAACGAACGTGACGCACGAAGGTTGCACTCTATTACCTTAATATCATTGTCGCGTGCAAGGAACTGTATATTGAAAGGACCGCTAATATGCAATTCCTGCGCTATCTTACGGCTCACACGCTTGATACGGCGTATAGTCTCACAATACAATTTTTGCGGGGGGAACTGTATAGTTGCATCGCCTGAATGAACTCCGGCAAACTCAATGTGTTCGCTAATAGCATAAGCGATTATCTCTCCGTCACGGGCGACAGCGTCCATTTCCACCTCCTTGGCATGCTCAATAAACTGGCTTACAACAACTGGATGGTCTTCTGAGACATTTGCAGCAAGCTTGAGGAAGCGCTCAAGTTCATCGTTATTTGAGCAAACATTCATCGCCGCTCCGGAAAGAACGTATGAAGGACGTACCAACACAGGGAAACCGACACGCTCAATGAACTTGTTTATATCATCCATGGATGTCAGTGCGCTCCATTCCGGCTGGTCAATACCGTTACGGCCTAACATGGAGGAGAACTTTGCGCGATCTTCCGCATTATCAATATCCTTAGCCGATGTTCCGAGAATCGGTACATTTTGGGCATCAAGACGCATAGCAAGATTATTTGGAATCTGGCCACCAGTTGACACGATCACGCCATGCGGGCATTCAAGGTCAATGATATCCATAACACGCTCGAACGTCAATTCGTCGAAATACAGGCGGTCGCACATGTCATAGTCTGTTGAAACAGTCTCCGGATTATAATTAATCATGACACTACGCCAACCTTGCTTTCTTATTGTATTAAGGGCCTGCACGCCGCACCAGTCAAACTCAACAGAACTACCGATACGATAAGCTCCGGATCCAAGTACTATAATTGAACGCTTGTCACGCTCGAAAGCTATATCACTATTCACTCCGGCATAAGTAACATACAGATAATTCGTCTGAGCCGGATATTCAGCCGCGAGGGTGTCTATCTGCTTTACAACCGGCAATATACCGTAACTCTTACGCAAGTTGCGGATTACCAATCCTGCTTTCGCCATATTGCCAAGCTCGTTCTCAAGACCGACAGCACGGGCAATCTGGAAATCCGTAAAGCCATATACCTTGGCCATACGAAGCAGCTCCTTGTCAAGGACATTAACACTCTTACACTTTTTCAGAGCCTCGTCAATGTCGATAATATGCTTCAACTTATACAAAAACCATTTATCGATTTTCGTCAGTTCATGTATTTGGTCAATGGTATATCCACGATGCATGGCCTTAGAAATGACAAATATTCGATTATCCGTCGGGTCACGCAATGCTTCGTCTATATCTGAGATTTCAAGTTCTTTGTTCTCAACAAACCCATGCATGCCCTGCCCTATCATACGCAAGCCTTTTTGTATAGCCTCCTCAAAGTTACGTCCTATGGCCATAACCTCGCCGACAGACTTCATGGATGAGCCCAATTCACGGTCAACTCCCCTGAATTTGCTTAAGTCCCAACGTGGAATCTTGCAAACAACATAGTCAAGAGCCGGTTCAAAGAATGCGCTTGTTGTCTTTGTAACGGAATTTTTCAACTCAAACAAGCCATAACCTAACCCTAACTTGGCCGCAACGAAGGCAAGCGGATAGCCTGTTGCCTTAGACGCCAATGCAGAGCTACGACTTAAACGGGCATTGACCTCGATGACACGATAATCCTCGCTCTTGGGGTCGAAAGCATACTGAACGTTACACTCACCGACAATTCCGATATGACGAATAATCTTTATTGAAAGCGCACGAAGTTTATGATATTCACTGTTAGATAATGTTTGCGACGGAGCAATGACAATACTTTCACCCGTATGTATACCAAGAGGGTCAAAATTCTCCATATTACATACGGTTATGCAGTTATCATAACGGTCACGCACAACTTCGTATTCTATTTCCTTCCATCCCTTTAAGCTCTTTTCAACCAATACTTGTGGAGAAAATGAAAAAGCTTTCTCTGCCAAACGGTCAAGCTCTTCCTCATTATCGCAGAATCCACTGCCAAGACCGCCAAGGGCATAAGCCGCACGGATTATAACAGGATAACCTAAATCGGAAGCAGCCTTACGTGCTTGCTCTATATTCTCGCAAGCCTCACTCTTTATTGTTTTTACGTCAATCTCGTTAAGACGATCAACAAAAAGCTCACGATCCTCAGTATCCATGATGGCCTGAACAGGAGTGCCAAGAACACGTACGCCATATTTTTCAAGTACACCGCTCTTAAAAAGCTCAACGCCACAATTAAGAGCAGTTTGTCCTCCAAACGACAATAGAATGCCATCAGGACGTTCTTTCTCTATTACACGCTCGACAAAATACGGCTGAACCGGAAGAAAATATATCTGATCGGCAACGCCTTCAGATGTCTGCACAGTGGCGATATTCGGATTAATAAGCACTGTTTCAATGCCTTCCTCACGCAAAGCCTTCAATGCCTGTGAACCAGAATAGTCAAACTCACCCGCTTCACCTATTTTCAATGCTCCAGAACCAAGAAGCAGAACTTTCTTTATATCATTGTATTTCATATCAATATTTTTTCACCTTTCGACTTAGACTTCCTCATTCAGATTACTTAACTAACGCATCGACAAACCTGTCAAACATAAATTCTGTATCAACAGGCCCGGAACAAGCCTCCGGATGGAACTGGCTTGAGAACCAAGGATTGGTCTTATGGCGTATACCTTCATTACTGCCATCGTTCATATTGACGAAAAGTTCCTCCCATTCTTTGTCCAAAGTTGATGCATCAACAGCATAACCGTGATTCTGGCTGGTTACATAGCAATGCTCAGTTCCAACCAATCTAACCGGCTGGTTGTGTGAACGATGTCCGTATTTCAGCTTATATATTTTCGCTCCTCCAGCTTTTGCCAACAACTGGTTTCCCATGCATATTCCACATATCGGCTTTGTAGAAATACTCATTTGCTTACGTATTATATTTACAGCATCCTCACACATATCAGGATCACCAGGACCGTTGGCAAGAAATAAGCCGTCAAAGTCAATACCCGTATAATCATAATTCCAAGGTACACGAATAACCTCAACGCCTCTATTAACCAGGCACCTTATAATATTGTTCTTAACACCGCAATCAACAAGCACGACTTTCTTTCCACTGCCTTCATTATATCGAATAATTTGCTTGCAACTTACCTGGTCTACAAAGTTTACGCCCTCATAATTCGCCGTTGGAATGTTATCAGGTTCATCGTCAAACAAGATTTTACCCATCATAACTCCATGTTCACGTAACACCTTGGTAAGTTCACGCGTATCAATACCAGTAATACCTGGTACTTTCTCCCGCTTCAGCCAATCGGCAAGGCTCTCAACTGCATTCCAATGACTATATTGCTCACTGTAATCCGCAACTATAATTGCAGATGCATAAATCTTGTCACTTTCCATAAAAGAGGCTATTCCATCTGGCTCAACAGTAAACGGCGGTACACCGTAATTACCGACCAATGGATATGTAAGCACCATTAACTGGCCTGCATACGATGGGTCCGTCAAGCTTTCAGGATAACCCATCATCGCCGTGTTGAACACCACCTCTCCAGCAACAGGGCAATCATAGCCAAAAGACTTTCCGTGGAACTTTGTTCCATCTTCCAATACTAAAGTTACGTTTCTCATTTTGTCGCGCTTTATTACTTGATGCAAACGCTGCCACAAAAGATTTTGTCCAAGAAGCAACGATTGCGTATTTTCAAAAAAATGCCCATGGACGGCACAAGTGCCTGCCGTGGGCTATTAGTTCACATTCACGTAGATTTAAAACTTTTGTTCATACTTGTAAACATTCTCGACATACTCGACAAATGCATGGTTTACAAGTTTTACTCCGCCAGGCGTTGGATAAATGCCTGTAAAATACCAATCGCCCTTATGTCCGGGAATAGCCTCATGCAAACCTTCAATTGACTGATAAACAAGTTCAACCGGAGTTGTCATTCCTTCGGGACGCAACATCTCGATAATTTTTCTGTTTATCTCATCAACCGTAAACGGTTTATATATATCACGCACGCAATTCTGCATTTCGGCTTTTGGCTTTTTCAATTCTGCTTTACATTTATTATAAGTGTCTTCAATAAGCTGGTACATTCCACGTTCCTTCAATAACTCAATTGTTGCGCGGAACACACAAAATTCTTCCAGACTCGGCATGTCAATACCATAATAATCCGGATAGCGTATTTGCGGAGAACTACTTACGATTACAATCTTCTTCGGATGCAGACGATCGAGAATTTTCAAGATACTTTCCTTCAATGTTGTTCCACGCACAATGCTGTCATCTATTATAACAAGATTATCCTTGTACGGTTCAAGTGACTCATAAGTCACATCATATACGTGCGAAGCTAAATCGTTCCTTGAAGTCCCTTCCGTTATGAATGTACGCAGTTTAATATCTTTCCACGCAATTTTCTCGCTTCTTACATATTGGTGCAAAAGATTTGTAAGTTCCTCATAAGAAGGCTTATGGTCCATATCCATTATGGATTTTATCTTCTGCTCATTTATATATCGCTTAAATCCGCCAAGCATGCCGTAAAATGCAACTTCGGCTGTATTGGGAATAAAGGAAAAAACGGTATGTTCCGTATCATAATCGACAGCCTTAAGTATTGTCGGAGTCAATTGTTCACCAAGCTTTTTGCGTTCCTTGTATATATCCCTATCCGAACCTCTACTAAAATATATACGTTCAAACGAGCACTTACAATCTCCCCGTTTCTCAAGTATTCTTTCAACCGAAGCCTCGCAATTTTTCTTTACGATCAATGCGCAACCAGGCTCAAGCTCATGAATATCGTCACACTCAAGGTCAAATGTCGTTTGCAATACAGGACGTTCACTGGCAAGAACAACAATCTCGTCATCTTTATACCAAAACGCAGGACGAATACCCCAAGGATCACGCATGGAGAACATCTCACCACTACCTGTAATGCCACACATCACGTAGCCACCGTCAAAATCAGCCATCGTTGATTTCAAGACATTGCTTATTTTGACATTATCTTCAATATAATTCGTGATTTCCTGGTCTTTTAAACCGAGATTCTTGCCATCAACAAAATTACGCTCAACCTCACGGTCGAGCCTATGCCCCATGAATTCAAGGGTAATATAACCATCACCATAAATCCTGGGTGACTGTCCTTGTTTAACTAATTTCTCAAATATCTCATCGATATTTGTCATATTAAAATTCCCGCACAAGCACAAGTTTTTCGCACGCCAATTATTTCGGCGCAAGAATGGATGAACGAACGACAATCCACTTTTACCTGTTGTGGAATAACGCAAATGCCCCATATAGAGTTCACCGACAAACGGTAAATTATGCTTTGCATATTCAACATCTGAAAGCTGTTGCGTTGTGGCTTTACCAAATTTCTTGTGAACATTACCGAATATTTCAGTAATGGCATTGGAGCCCTCTGCACGTTCACGGAACATATACTCCGAACCAGGAACGGCATCAAGATTAACACATGCCATTCCGGCACCTTCCTGTCCCCTGTTATGCTGCTTTTCCATCATAAGATAGAGCTTGTTAAGCCCATACATCCAAGTTCCATACTTCTGCTGGTAATATTCCAATGGTTTTAGTAATCTTACCATTGCAACTCCACATTCATGCTTCAAAGGTTCCATTATATAAGATTTAAAAAGCTAACGGACATGACATATCATAAATATATTTAACCACGACACATTAGCTTCCCACATTAATAATTATTCTACTGTTACAGACTTTGCCAAATTCCTAGGCTGATCTACATTTTTACCTTTGCAGACAGCTATATGATAAGCCAATAATTGCAAAGGGATTGTAGCTACCAACGGTTCAAGACACTCTTGCGTATCCGGTAGCTCTATCACCTCGTCAACCATCTTGCTTATTGTATCATCACCTTTTGTTACCAAAGCGATAACTTTTCCCTTACGCGCTTTTATTTCTTGAATATTACTCAATACTTTTTCATACATTGAATTACGTGTCGCAATTACGACCACAGGCATATCAGAATCGATCAAGGCGATTGGACCATGCTTCATTTCTGCCGCAGGGTAGCCTTCAGCATGAATATAACTGATTTCCTTCAATTTCAATGCTCCCTCAAGGGCAACAGGATAATTATAACCTCGACCTAAATACAAGAAATTACGCGCATAAGTAAATATCCGACTCAACATTGCGATACGGTCATTCAGCTCAAGAGTTTCCTGCATTTTTTGAGGTATTACGCTCAATTCCCTGACAATACTGAAATATGTATCATCATCAACCGTACCACGCTCCTTTGCCAAAGCCAAGGCAAGCATTGTCAAAACCGTCACCTGACCAGTAAACGCTTTTGTAGATGCCACGCCAATTTCTGGCCCGACATGAATATATGAGCCCGTGTCCGTCGCACGAGGAATGCTGGCTCCAATAACATTACAAATCCCATAAATGAACGCACCACATTGTTTAGCCAGCCTTACGGCAGCCAAAGTATCGGCTGTTTCACCACTTTGGGATATTGCAACAACAATATCCTTATCAGTTACAACAGGATTTCTATATCTAAATTCACTTGCATATTCAACTTCAACAGGAATTCTGCAAAGGCTCTCGATTATCTGTTTTCCAATTAATCCTGCATGCCATGACGTTCCACAACCAACGATTATTATCCTTTTGGCTGAAAGCAACTGTTTTTTATAGTCAATAACAGCGCTTAAGGTTACATTGGTAGCTTCAACATTTACACGCCCCCGCATACAATTTGTCAGACATTCAGGTTGTTCGAATATCTCTTTCAACATAAAATGAGGATATCCACCTTTCTCAATCTGACCTAAATCTAAATCTACAGTTTGTATTTTAGGGAAAAGTTCACGATTCAATATATTGACAACCTTCAGATCCTCGCCTTTACGCATAACGGCAATACTACCGTCCTCAAGATACACAACCTTATCCGTATACTCGATAATAGGACTTGCATCTGAAGCTAAAAAAAACTCATTGTCACCGACTCCTATTACTAAAGGACTTTGTCTACATGCAGCAATAATCTGGTTAGGCTCACGCTTGTCTAGAAGCGCTATCGCATAAGCGCCAATTACCTCATGCAATGCAAGTTGAACAGCTGTAAGCAAGTCAAGATTTTTCTTTGTCTGTACATATTCAATAAGCTGCACAAGGACTTCCGTATCCGTATCAGAACGAAATGACAAACCTTTTTCACGCAATTTACGTTTTAAATCAGCGTAATTCTCGATTATGCCATTATGAATGATTGCTAGATTTTTTGATTCCGAATAATGCGGATGGGCATTAACGGATGAAGGTTCTCCATGTGTGGCCCATCTGGTATGGGCAATGCCGACCGTACCTGACACATCCTTGTCATTACAGAATGCTGTCAAGTCTGCAACTTTGCCTTTTGTCTTATACACGCTCAATCCGCCGTTTGAATTCAACAAGGCCGTACCCGCACTATCGTAACCGCGATATTCGAGCCGTCCAAGTCCCTTCATTAGGATTGGGAAAGCGTCTTTTGTTCCCAAATAGCCAACAATGCCACACATGTTCTATATTATCTTAATACGTTAACGACCAAAGATGCAACAGACGTAACAACGCTCAATACCGAGAACCAAATCGTCACACTCGAACCAATTGCCGAGTTCTGTGCCTGCACTTTGTTAGGTTCAACATAAATATAATCGTTCTGATGCAAATAATAATACGGAGAATTTATCAAGTTTGCATCATTCAAATTCAGTCTGTGAAACGATTTCTGGCCTGTTGAATCCTCACGCACAAGCAATACGTTCTCACGCCTACCGTATATCGTCATGTCACCGGCTCTGGCCAACGCTTCAAGCACACTGATTTTCTCCTGGTCCACAGTATATACTCCGGGTGACTTTACCTCGCCGCCTACTCCGACTTTAAAACTTGCCATCCTTACCGTAACTATAGGATTCTCAGTCTTTGACATATATGGAAGAATCTTCTCCCTAATTGCATTCTCACACTGGCGCTTAGTAAATCCGCCAACCTTGATAGCGCCGACTACCGGAAAATTAATATATCCGTCATTATCAACAAGATAAGTTTGTAGGGCACCACCTCCCGTAGACAAAACTCCTGAAGAATTCAATGTGTTGGTAACTGACAGGTTGAAAGGCGTCGCTGCCTTAGGGTCTGTGGTACTTACTGTAATCGTAAGCAAGTCTTTTGGCATTATTCGTGCGTCAAAAAGTCCTTTAGAAGCTTCAAGGCTTACTGAGTCGGCATTCTGAAAATAAGCAATATGCTTACCGCTGGCACAGCTCCCTAAAATGAAGCATAATACGGCAAATAACACCACGTTTAGTAACTTCTTCATAAATTTATGTGTTGTAATAAAATCGTAAAACTTTGCAAAAATACTTTTATTTTCCGAAACCCACAAATATTTAATAAATTAAATAGCTTAAAAAAGCCTCTCCCGCCCAAATGGAGCAGAAGAGGCTTTTATCTGTTTTAAAATTTAAAACTTAAAGTAATTTTTCGCATTGTAGTAACTTATATCCTCAACCATGCGGTACAGGATTTCCTTATCGTCCGGAAGCAATCCCTTTTCTACATCATTACCAAGCAGATTACATAACAGACGGCGGAAATACTCATGGCGCGGATACGACAAGAACGAGCGGCTGTCCGTCAACATTCCGACGAAACGGCTCAAGAGACCGAGAACAGACAAGGCATTCATCTGTCTTGTCATGCCGTCAAGCTGGTCATTAAACCACCATCCGCTACCAAATTGTATTTTACCCGGACAAGAACCATCCTGGAAATTGCCAAGCATTGTAGCAATAACCTCATTAGCACAAGGATTCAATGTATATAATATGGTACGCGTGAGCTTGCCCTCAGCATTAAGATGGTCAAGGAAATGGCTCATGGCCTTTGCCGTATTAAATTCTCCGATAGAGTCAAATCCGGTATCAGGACCGAGCTTCTTAAACATCAGGCTGTTATTGTCACGTATAGCTCCATAATGGTATTGTTGTGTCCAATCGCTGTCATAATCCATCTCGGCAAACACAGTTAGCATACAGTGCTTGAACTGACGTATTTCCAGTTGTGACAACTCCTGACCGCGCATAGCCTTTTCGAATATCGTTTCAATCTGGCTGTCGGTATAAGGCTCATCATAAAACTCTTCTATTCCATGGTCTGACAGACGACAACCATTCTCGTTGAAGAAATCATGACGCTTCTGCAGGGCGTCAACGAGATCCTGGAATTTTGATATTGTTACACCTGCCACTTCGCCAAGACGAGTTACATAATCAGCGAAAGCCTTAGCGTTGTCTACAGCCATTGCTTTATCCGGACGCCATGCGGGAATCATCTTTATCTCGAAACCGCTCTCACGTGTTTGCTTATGATATCTCAGATCATCAATTGGGTCGTCTGTCGTGCAGACACATTCTACATTATAACGACGCATGAATCCACGTGCGGTGTATCCAGGCTGTTGCAATTTCTCATTACATTCGTCATATATTTCCCTTGCTGTCTTTGGGCTCAGCAACTTATCTATGCCAAAAGCCGTCTTAAGTTCGAGATGGGTCCAATGGTAAAGCGGGTTACGCAAAGTATACGGAACGGTCTCTGCCCACTTCTCAAATTTTTCCCAATCGCTAGTTTCTGTGCCGGTACAATATTTCTCCTCCACTCCGTTAGTACGCATCGCACGCCATTTATAATGGTCGCCGCCTAACCAAAGTTCGGTTATGCTCTTAAACTTATGGTCATTGGCAACCATCTCCGGAATAAGATGACAATGATAGTCTATAATCGGCATCTTTGCCGCATGATTATGAAATAAATCCTGGGCTGTAGCAGTTTCCAGCAGGAAGTTTTCATCCATAAATTTTTTCATGTTTGTGTTTTATTTAAAGTGTTAATTATAAATTAGTAGTATCAAGTTTTTATTTATGCAAATATACATTATTTTTTTTGATTTCAGAGTAAATTAAGCTATATTTGCACAAAATAAATTACGTAAACGATGTCGAACTCAGCTATTCTATTTCGCAAATGAATAATAATAAAAACAATAGAGTATTACTGATATACACCGGAGGGACTATCGGCATGGGAAAGAACCCGGAAACGGGAGTGTTGGAACCCCTCGACCTTAACCACCTGGTGAGCTGTCTTCCTGAATTCAGCATGCTAAAGACCGCCGTAGAGACATACCAGTTCACGCAACCTATCGACTCGAGCGACATGTCCCCAAGATTATGGTCGCAGCTGGTAAGAATCATAGCCGAAAGATATGACCAATATGACGGTTTCGTTATTTTACACGGAACTGACACAATGGCTTACACTGCTTCAGCACTGTCATTCATGCTTGAGAATCTGACCAAGCCTGTAATACTCACAGGTAGCCAGTTACCCATCAACCAACTGCGCACTGACGGAAAGGAGAACCTCATAACAAGTATTGAGATTGCCTCGGCCGTTAACAGCGACGGTACAGCCATCGTTCCCGAGGTATGCATTTACTTCAGCGGCAAACTGCTGCGAGGCAACAGGGCAACAAAAACAAACGCCGACGGATTCAATGCTTTCGAATCGTTCAACTTTCCACACCTTGCTGAAGCCGGTGTCAACATTGTTTACAACGTTGACCATATCCTGAAACCGGACTTCAACAAGCCAATGATACCACATACTGCAATAGACCCCAATGTCGTTGTATTCTCGCTATTCCCCGGACTCCAAGAAAACATCATACGCCACGTACTTGATGCCCCAGAACTTCGGTCTATAGTAATGCGCAGCTTCGGCAGCGGCAACGCGCCAAAGAAGCCATGGCTTACCAGGATTCTCCAACAAGCAAGCCGACGCGGAGTTACGATAGTGAACATCAGCCAATGCCTTGCCGGCAAAGTTGAAATGACAAGATATGACACCGGTTACAGACTGAAAAGCACTGGAGTAATAAGTGGTTTTGACAGCACCGTTGAGTGCGCCGTAACCAAGCTCATGTGCCTGCAAGGCAATTTCACCGATAACAAGATTGTTAGGAACTACATGAGCCGCTCCATATGCGGGGAAATAACAATTTAATTAAAAAAACACAATAGATTGTGCCCGTTTGACTTTAATTGCTTAACTTTGCATAAGTGAACCTCTTATGACATTAAGATAAGAAATTATTTCAATTAACACTTCGAGGTCACGAAAATAATAGAGTATAAACAAATAAAAATTTAAAGCAAAAGCATCATGAAAGATTTGAAAGGAACAAAGACAGAGAAGAACCTGCAGGAAGCTTTCGCAGGCGAGTCGCAAGCACGTAACAAATACACCTATTTCGCTTCAAAAGCAAGAAAAGAAGGTTTCGAGCAAATAGCAGACATTTTCGAAGAGACAGCAAGAAACGAGAAAGAACACGCTAAACTGTGGTTCAAGTACCTCGAGGGCGGTGACATCAAGGATACCGCAAGCAATCTCGAGGCTGCCGCAGCAGGCGAAAATTTCGAGTGGACTGACATGTACGACCGCATGGCGAAGGAAGCTGACGAGGAAGGCTTCAAGGAGATTGCCGCTAAATTCCGCATGGTTGGCGCAATCGAAAAGGCTCACGAAGAGCGTTATCGCAAGCTGCTTGGCAATGTAAACGAGCAAAAAGTATTCTCTAAAGATGGTGATGCTATCTGGCAGTGCGCTAACTGCGGCCACATCGTTATCGGCAAGAACGCTCCCAAGATTTGCCCCGTTTGCAACCATCCGCAGAGCTTCTTCCAGATTAAGGCAGAGAACTATTAATCTCGTTTGATTATCTTAACAAAAAGGCACACCAATCGGTGTGCCTTTTTTATTGGTTAATTACAGGTGCCGATTTCTTGTAGACAGAGGGCCAATGGCGGCATATTTTTATGGCGCTCTGAATCAGTAATTTAGCTTTAAGCAATCAAACGATGCTCTCATAACTTTCATTCGCTATTAAACAGTCGTGAATTACAACGCAAAAGGTGGCCTTTCGTCTTATGAAAGGCCACCTTTTGCGTTGTAATTAAGCGTATTTCACTAAAGCCTGAACTTCAGGCACTCGCTTATTTTCTGCATTGTTGTGAGGCGTGTCGGCACGAGCGGCAGGCGTAGAACGTTCTCTATCATGCCCATTTCGTGAAGCATGGCTTTTACGCCGGCAGGATTTCCGTCTACGAACAGGAGGCTGAACAAGTCGGTAAATTTGTGATGTATCTTGCGTGCGCTCTCCATTTCGCCGTTCATTTCAAGGCGTATCATGCGCGAGAATTCCTTAGGCAGGGCATTACCGATAACCGAAATCACGCCGGCCGCGCCGCACGCTATCATCGGGAAGGTAAGGGCGTCGTCGCCGCTGATTACGTCAAACGAGTCAGGTTTGTTCTTTATGATTTCGTCCACCTGCTCAAGACTGCCGCTAGCCTCTTTTATCGCCACTATGTTCTGGCAGTCACGCGCAAGTCTTACTGTAGTCTCAGCCTTGAGGTCCACGCCAGTACGTCCTGGCACATTGTACAACACCACCGGCAGTTTAGTTGCCGCGGCTATTGCCTTGAAGTGTTGATAAAGACCCTCCTGGGAAGGTTTGTTGTAATACGGACAGACGCTCAATATACCGTCAATACCGGAAAAATCGCCCGTATTAAGCTCATTTACGACCTCGGCTGTATTATTGCCTCCACAGCCCATCAGTATTGGCACCTTACTACCTACCGTTCCGACAACAAGTTCTTTTATTTTCTGTTTTTCATCCCTTGTCAATGTAGGGGTCTCTCCCGTTGTGGCAAGTATGCAAAAAAAGTCGGCGCCATTGGCAAGCTGATAATCCAAGAGTCTCTTCAGCGCTGCATAGTCCACTGCACCGTCAGAAGTAAAAGGTGTGACAAGGGCTATGCCAAGGCCTTTAAATATGTTATGAGCCATAAGATATAATGTCTTTTTCTTAATAATTCGGATGCAAAAATACTATTTTTACGTTAAAAATCAAAACAAATTGTTGTTTTTTAGCAGACATTCAAACACTTGTACATTCCCCAAATTAATGCGAGCCGATATATAGGAACACCATTCCGAGAAGCACAAGAATTAGGTCTACTACCTTACTCTTGAGATTCTTCTCATGCAGAAGGGCCGCTCCAAACAGGAATGATACTATAACGCTGCCGCGCCTTACCATCGACACTATACTAATCATTGCGTCCGGCATGCTCAATGCATAGAAATACACAAAATCGGCGGCACTGAGGAATACGCTGATGAATATTATGCACCAGTCCCAACGGAACGGAGTGGTGTGTTTTCTCTTTGGCCACCACAGAAGTAACAGCATTGCCCCCATCATAAAACATTGATAAATGTTATACCAACTCTGTACAACCATAGGTTCAAGCCCTACCCCGCCGCTCTCCACCGGAGCCATCAGGTACTTGTCGTAAAGGCCGCTTACCGCACCGAGGAACGCTGCCAGTACGATAAAATATATCCAACGGTCGTGCTTAAAGTCGATACCCTCCTTCTTGCCGCTACGGCTCAACATAAAAAATGAAGCTACCGCCAGCGCTACTCCTATCCACTGATAAACGTTAAGGCGCTCGCCAAACACGATAAACGCACCCACAAGCACCATCACTGGGCGTGTGGCGTTAATCGGGCCGACTATTGTCAGCGGCAAATGTTTCATCCCGAAATAGCCGAGCACCCATGATGACAGTACGATAAGGCTCTTTAATATAATGTATTTATGCACCTCCCATCCGCCGCCTGCCGGCACATAGAATATCGAACCGTCAAGTGCCGTAGTATTGGCCGACAAGAAGATGAACGGAAGGAATATCAGCGAAGAGAATAAAGTGTTAAGAAACAATACGGGAATAACGGCATTCCCATCAAGCGACTTTTTCTTGAATGAGTCGTAAAAGCCGAGTAATACAGCCGAAAGAAACGCTAATAAAAGCCACATACCTGAATAAAAAATGAATAGTTTAAAATGAAAAACAAGATGGACGATGGACGGATAAACCGTATAATAACAAGTTATGCGGCCTATGTGTCAAGCCCGTGAGCCTGCAAGTCCGCAGGATACTCTATCCGTTCAAGAAACAATGCGTTGCCCGGCATGCTCTCTCCTGCTCCCGAGCGCTGCTTACCTTCTATTATCCTCATGAAACCGTCAAGAGTGATGCGCCCACGTCCTACATCTACCAACGTGCCGACCACGGCCCTCACCATGTTGCGGAGAAATCGGTTGGCCGTTATCACGAAGTGCCATTGGTATTCGCCGTCCCTCACCCAGCGCGCCTCCGTGACTTTGCACAGCGTCGTTTTCACGTCAGTATTGCTCTTGCAGAAAGCCGCGAAGTCGTCATACTCCATGAGCATGGCCGCCGCACGGTTCATGAGGTCGAAGTCGAGGGGATACGTCAGCTGACATGAATATGACCGTAAGAACGGGTCTTTATGCTGATGTACGTAATAATGGTACGTACGCGAAACCGCGCTGAAGCGGGCATGCATGTCACCACCGACCTTGACAACCTTGTCGGCAGAGATGTCTCGCGGTAAAATACGGTTAAGCTTGTAAACCAGCTGGGCACAATCAATGTCCTGGGAAAAATCAAAGTGAGCCACCATCATGCGCGCATGCACCCCTGTGTCAGTGCGGCCGGCACCCACCACCTGTACATCCTCACGCAACAATGTTGACAATGCACGCTGAAGTTCATCCTGAACCGTGTTTCCGTTGGGTTGGGATTGCCAACCATGGTAAGACGTTCCGTCATACTTAAAATACAGAAAATATCTTTGCGTCATGTGCCAAACTTTATTTTCGGGTGCAAAAGTACAAAAAATACACGCAGCAGAAACATTTGTAAATAAGAAAATTCAAAATGTTTACCATCGTGACTATGAATATACAAAAAACAATCCGACAACCCGACGCAAATACGCCGGATTGCCGGATTCATATTATCCCAAATCTTTTATCCTTTATCTTGCCGGAACGTATCCGCTCTTCATTACAATATTCTGACCTTTGGGAGAAAGGAGGAAGTTGATAAACGGTTCGACCACCTTTGCCTTGTCTGCCGTATAGTAATAATAAAGTTCACGGATAATCGGATATATATGGCGCCGCCCCGTATCCATATTTGGATAAACAAAGTGCTTTCCGTCATAAGACACCTTGATGGCCTTGACATTCTTGTTTACATAAGCCATGCCTACGTAGCCTATTGCGCCTCTTGTCTGGCTTACTGACTGGATTACAGCTCCCGTAGCCGGCATTGAAAGCACGCCTGCCATATAGTTTTTCTCATGCAACACGCTGGTCTTGAAAAACTCGTATGTACCCGAAGATGTTTCGCGAGAATAAACTATGATTTTAAGATCCGGTCCATACTTACCAGTATAATAATCCTTTACCTGATTCCAATTGGTGACCTTGCCACGGAAAATCGCTTCGAGTTGCTCACGTGTGAGGTGCGAAATAGGATTGTTCGGATTGACGATTACAGCCAAGGCATCATAAGCCACTACAGCCTCGCGCAACTGCTTACCGCTATTGCTTATCTTCACGCGTTCATTAAACTTTACCGAACGTGAAGCCATTGCAATATCAGTAGTTCCGTCAATCAGTGCTGATAATCCCACGCCAGATCCGCCTCCGGTCACGGTAACACGCGCTTGCGGATTCTGCTTCATATAAACTTCTGCACCTTCTTGCGATACTGGCAGAACAGTGTCACTGCCTTTGATTTTCTGTCCGGCTGCGACCATCGTCACAACAGAAAAGACCACAGCCGTCATAATTCTTAAAGCGTCCATATTCATTGTTATCGATTTTCGAGTGCGAAATAACAAGTTCCGGTTTTCATTGCGGTTACACATGTGTTACATTCGTATTACAGCTACACAATGGCCGGCAATGTAATACAATTGTAATCACCGTGTCACGCTTTCGTTATGATTATGCCCTACTTTTGCGGTCAGAAAATAGCAAACTGTAAATAACAATGAAAAAGGTTTTAGAGAAAATCATTACAGGAATAATAACATGCAGCGGCTTTCTCACAAGCGTTGTTATCCTGCTGATTGTATTGTTCCTGTTCTCTGAAGGTTTCGGATTGTTCTCGCAAAAGACAATCGAAGACGGGTACACTCTTGTCGTTAACAAAAGCAATCCTGTAGACGAGCTTAACGCGAAGCAAATCAAGGAAATCTTCGACGAAGACATCACGAACTGGAAAGATGTCGGAGGTACGGACGAAAAAATCATGCTATTCAGATTTGACGACATGCAAAAATTCTTCACCGAAGAAGAACTTGGAAAGAATTATGCCAATGCCGACAAGTGTATTGAAAAGCTGGTTGAGAAAAACAAAGGGATTATTGCATTTGTTCCAAACAATTTCATTAAGAAAGACTTTACTGGCAAGAAGCTTGAAGACCACCATATTGCCGGTTCGGAAGTATTCTTTGGCAATGAATGGTTCCCTACAGCCACTCCTGCACCTCAATTCGGTTTCGTCCCGCTGATACTCGGCACAGTTTGGGTTACCGTTTTCGCCATATTGTTCGCCTTGCCATTTGGACTTGCCGTGTCAATATACATGTCGGAGGTAGCGTCAGAAAAGATGCGCAAAATCCTTAAACCTGTCATCGAGCTGCTTAACGGCATACCCTCTGTAGTTTACGGTTTCTTCGGACTTATAGTAATAGTTCCACTATTGCAGGATGTGTTCGGACTGCCAGTAGGCGAAAGTGGACTTGCCGGCGCTATCGTATTAGCGATTATGGCGCTGCCTACTATCATCACGGTAAGCCAAGATGCCATGCTAAACTGTCCCCGATCGCAGCGTGAAGCGAGTCTTGCGCTGGGAGCGTCAAGGTGGCAAACTATATATAAGGTAGTAATGCCATACTCCATTTCAGGTATAACGTCTGCCATTGTGCTTGGCATTGGACGCGCGTTCGGAGAAACAATGGCCGTTCTTATGGTTACGGGTAATGCCGCGGTAATACCGCTCTCGATAACAGACCCGTTGAGGACAATCCCCGCCACAATCGCCGCCGAACTGGGAGAGGCTCCTGCCGGAGGACCGCATTACCAGTCATTGTTCCTGCTCGGTGTTGTACTGTTCTTCATAACACTGATAATCAACTCGAGCGTTGAATATATTTCGGCGAAAAACAAGAAATAAACACGATGGCTTAATGCCACGACATGTCTTACAGACCATAACAAGAATAAAACAGAAACACTATGGATAGTGAAATGAAACTTCAGGCCGGAAACCACAAGAGGAAAATTCTTGCCGAGAACATAGCCTTCGGCCTGTTCCGCATACTTAGCGGGGTGATTGTCACAATATTGTTCATCATCTTGGCGTTCATAATAATAAAAGGTGTAGGTGTGCTCAACTGGGACTTCATCACCACACCGCCTACTGACGGTATGAAGGGCGGCGGTATATGGCCTGCCATCGTAGGAACATTCTATCTGATGGTCGGCAGCGCAATAGTAGCGTTTCCGCTCGGTATAATGAGCGGCATTTACATGCACGAATACGCCAAAAGCGGCCGTTTGGTGAGGTTTATCCGAATGATGACCAACAACCTTGCGGGCATTCCTTCAATAGTATTCGGATTGTTCGGTATGTCGTTGTTCGTCAATTTCTTCGGGTTCGGCGACAGTATTCTTGCAGGTTCGCTTACACTCGGACTGCTTGCCCTGCCGCTTGTCATAAGGACTACGGAAGAAGCGCTCAAGGCCATACCTGACAGCTTCCGCGAAGGCAGCCTCGCGCTGGGCGCCACCAAGCTGCAAACCATCCGCAAGGTTATCCTGCCCATGGCCATGCCCAACGTTATAACGGGCCTCATCCTAGCGCTCGGACGTGTATCGGGCGAAACTGCCCCGATACTTTTCACGTGCGCCGCATACTTCCTGCCACAGCTGCCACACAGTATGTTCGACCAGTGTATGGCACTTCCGTACCACCTGTACGTACTTGCCACCAGCGGTACAGACATGGAAAAGCAAATACCGATAGCATACGGCACGGCGCTTGTGCTGATAATAATAATACTTTTCGTCAACCTTCTGGCCAATGCTTTGCGCAACTACTTCCAGAACAAGTTGAAGACTAATTAACCGACAGGCGGCATTCCAGCCATAAATCAACTAACAATAAAATACGAACAGAACAGATATGAGCAAGATTGAAGCAAAGAATGTAGATTTCTATTACGGGTCGTTCCATGCCCTGAAGAACATCAACATGAACATAGAAGAGAACGAGGTGGTAGCGTTTATCGGTCCGTCAGGTTGCGGTAAGTCAACTTTCCTGCGCCTGTTCAACCGCATGAACGACCTCATTCCGGGCAGCAGGCTTGAAGGTGAGATTAAAATCGACGGACGCAACATATACGACCGCTCGGTAAACGTTGACGAGCTGCGCAAGAACGTGGGAATGGTGTTCCAGCGCCCCAACCCGTTCCCGAAGAGCATATACGAGAACGTAGCCTACGGACTGCGCGTGAACGGCGTGAAGGACGAGACGTTCATAGCCGAGCGCGTAGAGAAATCACTCAAGGGCGCGGCTCTCTGGGACGAGGTGAAAGACAAACTCAAGAAGTCGGCTTACGCCCTCTCAGGCGGCCAGCAGCAGCGTCTGTGCATAGCGCGCGCCATGGCCGTGGCACCGTCGGTACTGCTCATGGACGAGCCTGCGTCGGCTCTTGACCCTATATCGACAGCCAAGGTGGAAGAGCTCATACACGAGATAAAGAAAGACTACACCATAGTCATCGTAACGCACAACATGCAACAGGCTACCCGCGTAAGCGACAAGACGGCCTTCTTCTATCTCGGCCAACTCATCGAGTTCGACAAGACCACAAAAATATTCACCAACCCATCCAAGGAGGAGACGCAGAACTACATCACCGGAAGGTTCGGATAATAGCATAACAGAATACAACAACTGCCGATGCACCTTATAACAACAAAATAAAACAGAATCATGGTAAAATTCGTAGAAGATGAACTGAAATCCATACGTCAAGAAATACTCGACATGTGGACACTCGTATACGACCAGATGAACAACGTATGCGAGGCCATACCTACCGTTGACAAAGAAAAGGCATGGGACGTGCTCATCCGCGAGAAGCGCGTCAACGCCTACGAGTTGAAACTGGATTGCGACATCGAAGACTTCCTCGTACTTTACAATCCGGTGGCCGTCGACATGCGTTTCATCGTAGCAATGCTGAAAATAAACACCGACCTTGAGCGCATAGGCGACTTTGCAGAGAACATCGCACGATTCATCATCCGCCAGGACGGCGAGCGTATCGATGCCGAACTGCTGGAAAAGACCAGACTGAAGGAAATGGCCGACGCCGTGCTCGACATGCTGGCAACGGCAAAAACAGCGCTTGAGAACGAAGATCTGGCACTTGCCAACACCCTGTTCGAGAAGGACAATCTCGTAGACGAGATAAACGCCGCCTCGACAAAGGCACTGGCTGACTACATTGGCCAGCACCCCGAGAAAGCCGCCTTCTGCCTTGACTTCAAGGGAGTGTTCCTCCGCCTCGAGCGCACGGGCGACCACATCACCAACCTGGCAGAAGAAATCGTGTTCTATATCGACGCCGTTGTGCTGAAACACTCGTCGGACAAGAACAAGACAGACCAGGCCCTGCTGCGCCGCATGCAGGAAGGACAGGAATAAAAACCTTCAACAACACACAGATACACGCGAGTGTACCACTATCAACCTGATAATCAATTCATTGCGAAACGCCGTCTTTTGGATTCCAAAAGACGGCGTTTTTGCATGCAAAAGGGCACACGGAACGTAAAAAGCCGCATATTACCCAACCATTCACTTTTACCCTGACATTCGCCGCATTCCTTATTAGCTCTGCTTCGTCACGGGAGCAAATGAACATCGCAAGCGTAAACATCCTTTCTACGTGCATGATTACTTATATACGTACGCCGTTAAGAAGCGCGTTAACAATAGCCTGGATAATAAATTCGTAGAAAAAGTTGGCCATTTCGCAAATATTTTGTATCTCTACAAGTTTTAAACAAACAATTACAAACATACGAGCGATGGCTTCCGTGAACAGACATACAGAAAATTATCTTATAATCGACAGGTTTTCAGGAAAACGGCTGGAGTCGTTTTAACAAAGTATCCAATCCCTGACTCACGCATTTCCTCTATTCCGTATCGGCTAAAAATCTCAACCGGCCATGGCGCCATGGCATTAAACCGGCTACCACGGCCGGCACATTGCAATGTCATAGGAAGATGATATACAGCCGCCGAAAACGGAAAGTGAAAAAACAAACTAAAAAATTAAAGTGAATGACATCAATCAAGGTAAAATACCACCCTTCTGCCACAACAGGCAGGAAGTGCCGCGAAGTAAAGAAGTACATAAAACCGGCAAGCGAACAATCACTGTCCAACTTCATGCAAGGCGTAATCTGCCATCTGAAACAGCTCGGCAAGATACGCACATCTGAAACATACACCTCAACACTGGCCAGCTTCATGAAGTTCCGCGCCGGCCAGGACATCATCCTCTGCGATATTGACGGCAACATGATGATGCAATACGAGGCATGGCTCAAGGGTAAAGGCATATGCCCAAACACGACATCTTTTTACATGCGGATACTACGCGCGGTATATAACCGCGCCGTGGAAAACGAACTGACTGAGCAGCGCTATCCGTTCAAGCACGTCTACACCGGAATAGACAAAACCGTAAAACGTGCCATGCCGCTGAAAGCCATACGACAGATCAAGGGACTTGACCTGGCCAACAACCATAAACTTGACTATGCGAGGGACATGTTCCTGTTTTCGTTCTACACCCGCGGAATGTCGTTCGTTGACATGGCTTACCTAAGAAAGTCCGACCTGAAGAACGGAATAATCACTTATCGCAGAAGAAAAACGGGACAGTTGCTCACCGTAAAGTGGGAGAAATGCATGGAGGACATCATCGCCAAATACCACGGCAACCATGCCACCCGCTATCTCCTGCCGATAATCACCAACCCCATGGCCGACGAGCGGACGCAATACCACAACGCCATCAGCCGCGTCAACATAGCCCTAAAAGAGGTAGCACGACTGGCCGGACTGCACATACCGCTGACCATGCACGTGGCACGCCACTGCTGGGCGAGCGTAGCCCGAAGCAAGAACATCCCAATCTCGATAATCAGTGAGGGCATGGGGCACGATTCAGAGGCAACCACACGTATCTATCTGGCCTCACTCGACACAAGCGCCATCTACAGGGCGAACAGCCTTATACTGAAAGACTTATAACGCCAGACAACACCCCGTGACTTTTTGGCACCTCTTTATGACTTAATGGCACCTCTTGAACGGAAAAATTAATTTTCATATTAAATTAATGTAATAACTTTGCACCCGAATGCATTAGTGTCCCGTTAAAATGAGACGAGTTAAACAATTAATCAAATAGCCCCGGAATAATGGGATTATTTAGATCTTTGACATCATTGAAATTAGTCTTGTCGAACAGGTCACGCAAGTAGGTTTTGTCTGTCAATAATATGCTGAGAATTTGCAAAACTTCATAGGTTGAGCGTTTCAACTTCATATCATGTTGGACAATAGCCACAAGACAGTATGTGATAATAGCCACACTGATTTGTATGCGGACGGCGTTCTCTGTTGTGCCCCAGAATTTCTTTATCTTGAGGTGCT
>NZ_JACJJG010000139.1 GCF_016899855.1 Marseilla massiliensis | reverse complement strand
TCTTCAAGCGGCACGATGACCGAGTTCAACACTGTTTGCGCGTTGGCTCCCTGATAGTTCGCGCTCACGCTGACGGTTGGCGGCGCAACGTCAGGATATTGCTCCATTGGCAGCGACACCAATCCGATAAGACCCAGGATGACCGTCAGGATGGATATCACCGTTGACAGCACCGGGCGCTTTATGAAGTTGTCTAATCTCATTTTATTCTATTTTGTCGGTTATGAGGTTATGGGGTCATAAGGTTGTAAGGTAATAAAAGGCATGACATACACGCACACCGTAGAACCTCAAAACCGTAAGACCTTAAACCCCAACATTTATTTTGTCAAGTTTTCCTTGAGCTTGTTCAGGTCGTTCTGGCTTGCGCCCATCTGGCTGGTTTTCTTCAGCTTTTCCTGATACTGCGCCTCTGTTATCGGCGTTATCTGCATGCCGTCCTTAAGCGTTGTAACGCCCTTGACAACTATGCGGTCGCCGCTTTTCAGTCCGCTTTCTATTATGTAGCTCTTTCCGTCGTTGTTGGGGTTTACGTTCACATTGGTGTATTTCACCTTGTTGTCCTTACCTACGACATAAACGAAATAACGGTCCTGAACCTGTACCACTGCGTCTTGCGGCACAACCACTACGTTAGTGCTTACGTGCGGCACGATGATATAGCCTGAACCGCCGCTCTTTAGCAGGTGTTCAGGGTTGGGGAAGTCGGCGCGCATCGATACCGAGCCGGTAGACTGGTCGATGACACCGCTTACGGCTGCCACTTTTCCGTCGTGGTTGTATGTCGTCCCGTCGGCCAGTTGGAGCTTAACGGCAGGATACTCGCTTATTGCGGCATGCAGTCCGCCTTTCTCCTTGGTCATGTCGAGAATGTCTTTCTCGGTCATCGAGAAGTACACCTGCATGGTGTTGATGTCTGACACGGTGGTCAGCGCTTCAGCGCTCGACGCGCTTACGAGGGCTCCTACACGGTAGGGCAGGTCGCCTACAACGCCGTTTGACGGGCTGGTTACGTAGCAGAAGTCGAGGTTCTGTTTTGCTGATACGTAGTTAGCCTTGGCCTGTGCGAGCGCTGCCTGTGCGTTCTCATAGTTGTTCTTTGCCGACTGCAGCTCGTATGAACCGATGACGTTGTTCTCAAACAGTTTCTGGTTGTTCTCGTAAGTCAGCTTCGACGTGTTGAGCTGTGCCTCAGCCGAGTTGACGGCAGCCTTGGCCTGGCGGGCTGCTGCCTCGTAAGTTACCTTGTTAATCTCGAAAAGCACCTGGCCCTTCTTTACGGTCTGGCCCTCCTTGACATACATCTTTGTTATGAATCCTGAAACCATAGGACGTATCTCAACGTCTTGCACGCCTCTTATCGTTGCCGGATAAGTGGTCTGCAATTCAGCGTTCTGTGTTTCGATCGTCCTCACGGCGTACTCGTTGTCGCCGCTTCCACCTTGCTGTCCGCCGCATGACGAGAGCATTACGGCCACAGCTGCAAGCATTAAAAACTTGTTCTTTTTCATACCTATTTTACTTCAAATAAATTATGTTCTTTTATTTTTATGGCGGGTTGAATATGTATTTATACGAAAACTATTTTGTCCTTACCGGTTTTCGACGTGCAAAAATACACATTATTATTTTAATACGCCATAGTGCTAAATGATAATTATCGTGATTTAACTTTATTTGAGCAAGACAAGCGGTGATTATCCCTATTTTCAAGGAGGTTCGGGCAAAAATCAATGTCTGGCGGCATAAAAGGCTGATTGGCATGGGTGTCAGCCTGAATCATCGTTTTATGACGAGCCTTTTATTGATTGCCGGATGTCAAAACGCAGCTTGTTTCTGTTAACAACATATCAAAACGTAAACGTGAAAATGTCCGTCGGAATAACGGAAATAGGCAGTTTGCATGCCCGTTAATACTCTCCCGATACCTCATAGGCGGTCATTGGAAGTGTTAAAGACGGCCTTTGAGGGTGCCAAAGACGGCCTTTCGTATCCTCAAAGGCCATCTTCCAGCAGGCAGGATACCATATATTTAATGTCTGAAAGTAATATTTTAGTATCCGTAAGTCGTATTTTCATGGGCTCGTTATGTACTGATTATTGCACACATCATGTTCTTTTGTGATTAATTCACTGACGTTCAGCGGTTTATCTTTGCACGCCGTATTCTGCGATATTTCGTCCGAAGTCTTTTGTTTTTCAGAATAACGCAATCTGAGTGGCTTGGTGAAAAACAACATGTAAGCAATAGTCGTTTTTGCGTTTACGCTTTGTTATGATGCGTTGCGTGGCTTGCCGATATCTTAAATGTTTGTTAAACGTACAGCGTTGGTTTCGTTTTTCAGGGATAAATGCCTAACTTTGTTAGTTGTAAGAACAAAAGCCGGCATGGCGGTGGCCTGTTGCTTTGGCGTAACTCTGTGCCTGCCATAACCTTATAAAATTGAAAACATGAAGAAAACAATCATTTCCGCGCTCCTTGCCGTACTCTGCACGGGCGCTTTTGCCGACAATTTCACAATCAGCGGACGCCTTACCGACGTAGCTAACGACACGCTACAGATTGAATATGTGTGCCATACCCCGGAGCGTAAGATAACCGAAGCGAAAGTGCCTGTTGACGGCAGCGGCGGCTTTACGTACTCATGCAATATCGACTATGCCGTTTATGCGGATCTGACAGTACAGTCAAATGGAAACAAGTCGTTTTTCTTCTTCGTGCCAAATGAAAGCGCCGAGGTCATGGGAACGTCCGACTTTGAGGCCGGATGGTCGCTCAAAGGAACGGCGTTCTACCAAAAACTTGACAGCGTAAGGCTCATGGAGCGGCCTTTTTTGACGGAAGAGAAGGCCGCGTCGGACAAATACCGCAACGGCGTTGCACAAGGACAGGACGAAAGCCAGCTGAAAGCCGTAAAGGACTCGACGCAGAGATACATAAACAGAAGGAAGCGCGAAGCCCTGCGTCCGTACATAATGCAACATCTTGACGACGAGGTTACGGCCACAATGCTGTTCTCGCTTGATTATAAAGAAGTACCGCAGGTCATCAACAGGATGTCGCCCGAGGTGCGCAACGGCCGTTTCAAGGATTATCTTGACAGCATGGAGGACCTTTTCATACGTGTGTTGAAGGAGCTTGCTGCGGCTGAGCAGGCAGGACTTGAGCTGAAAGAGGGCAGGCGTGCGCCCGACTTTACCCTGAAAGACATCAACGGCAACGACTTCAACCTTGCTTCATTGTTTGGCAAGGGAAAGTACATCGTTGTGGACTTCTGGGGCTCATGGTGCTCATGGTGCATCAAGGGATTTCCCAAAATGAAAGAATACTACAATAAATACAAGGACAGATTGGAGATTGTCGGCGTAGCCTGCTACGACAAGGAGGACAAATGGAAAGCCTCGGTGGCTAAGAACAACGTTCCCTGGCTGCACGTTTTTTCGCCCGACGGCATAACGGAAGAGCGCTACGGCGTAACGGGCTATCCCTATAAAGTACTCATTTCGCCGAAAGGGAAGGTGATAAAATGCTTCAAGGGAGAGACCGACGAGTTTTACGAAACGCTCGACAAGGAGCTTGATTGAGTGTTATTCAAAATAAAAACGGAAGCCACGTGCGTGGCTTCCGTTAATTGTTATTCTTCCTTTACAAGCCCCATTTCCTTGGCCTTTTCCATCAGCAGTTCCATTAGCGGCTCGCGCTCGTTGGGCACGCGGTTGTCGAGCACCGCGTCCTTGAGCGCCTTTTTCAGCTCGCCAACCTCCCGTGAAGGCTTCAGGTTGAACATAGCCATTATCTCAGTACCGTCGATGCAGGGCTGCAACAGGCGCTTGTAGTCCTTCTCCTTGAGGTCGTGCAGCTTGGAGCGGACTATGCGGAAGTTCTCGAGAAACCGCTTCTTGCGCACTTCGTTCTTGCTGGTTATATCGGCCTCGCACAGGGTCATGAGGTCGTCTATGTCGTCGCCGGCGTCGTTCAGGAGGCGTCTTACGGCGCTGTCGGTCACTACGTCGTCGGCGATTACGATTGGGCGCATGTGCAAGTCTACAAGTTTGCTTACGTATTTCATCTTCGCGTCCATCGGCAGTTTTAGCCTGCGGAAGATGTCGGGCACCATTTTCGCGCCCACGAAGTTGTGGTTGTGGAACGTCCATCCCTGCGCGTTGTTCCACCGTTTGGTCTTGGGCTTGCCTATGTCGTGCAGCAGTGCCGCCCAGCGCAGCCAGAGGTTGTCCGACTTGCGGCTGACGTTGTCGAGCACTTCGAGCGTGTGGTAGAAGTTGTTTTTGTGCGCGCGGCCGTTGCGGGTCTCAACGATGTCGAGGGCGGTAAGCTCGGGCAGCAGCCGCGGCAGCAGTCCGCAGCGGTACAGGTCGACAAAACCCTTGCTCGGCGCGGCGGTCATCATTATCTTGTTAAGCTCCTCCTGTACGCGCTCCCCGCTGATTATCTTTATGCGGTCGGCGTTGCGCTCGAGCGCGTCGAACGTCTCGTCTTCTATGAAGAAGTTAAGTTGCGTGGCAAAACGGACGCAGCGCAGCATGCGCAGGGGGTCGTCAGAGAACGTCACGTCAGGGTCGAGCGGCGTGCGTATGATACCGTCTTCAAGGTCGGCCAGGCCGTCGAAGGGGTCTACCAGTTCGCCGAAACGGGCCTTGTTGAGGCATACCGCCATGGCGTTTATGGTGAAGTCGCGGCGGTTCTGGTCGTCCTCCAGCGTGCCGTCCTCCACTATCGGCTTGCGCGAGTCGTGGCTGTAGCTCTCCTTCCGGGCGCCTACAAACTCCACTTCCATGTCCTTATACTTCACCTGGGCGGTGCCGAAATTACGGAATACGGACAGCCGTGCCCTCTTGCCGAGCTGCTCTTTAAGCGCCTCGGCAATGTTAATGCCGCTGCCTACAACGACAACGTCGATGTCGTTTGACGGCCGTTCGAGGAACAGGTCGCGCACGTATCCGCCTACGACGTAGCATTCGAGGCCCAACGTGTCGGCCGCGGAAGATATTTTATGGAATATGTCTTTATCAAGAAGTTGCGCCAGTTCGGCGTCAGAAAGTAACCTCATTTCGTTCAAAATTGTAAAGTGGCTGCAAATTTACGTTAATTAATTAAGAATTAAGAATTATGAGTTAAGAAAATTGCATTTGGCTGCCGAAGTACGGGGGCGCGGCAGGTGAAATGCGCGCGTGCGGCATACTGTGTGGCCGCGTGTGGCCTGGCGTTTTGCAAGAGGCGGCCTTTCGCGTTCCGAAAGGGCGTCAATCAGGTGCTAAAATGCCGCCTTTCGCAAGCTGAAAGACGGCATTTCGGAAACATGTTGATTACCAATGCTTTATGAAAGGGCCATGAGGCAGCGTGCCGGAGCTTGTTTTTTACAGGAAAAACGGGCCTCGGGTTGCATGTTTCAGGATGTTTTCGTATCTTTGCCCGACAATCGGATTTATTATGAAAGCAAGACTTTTTACAGCGGCCTTGGCCGTGTGCGCCGCCCTGGCGATGACCGGCTGCGGCGGTAATGCCGCCGACAGGCAGGCAGGCGAGCTGCTTGAGCAGGCGCAAACCATGTTTGAACATGGCGAATATAAAGAGGCTTTGTCCACTATCGACTCGTTGCGCAAGAACTGCCCCGAGGCCATCGAGGCCCGCAAGAAGGCGCTCAAGCTGTACCAGGAGGTGGAGCTGAAGCGTGCCGAGCTGACGGTTGAGGGCACAGATACCGTTCTTCAGCGCGTTGAACGTGAGTACCAGGAACTGAAAAAGACCGTTGACGGACTGCGGGCAAAGAGCCTTGCTACGGAGGATCAACTGCGTAAGGTCAACAAGTTGCGCGTGTACCGCGACTCGCTGAAGACGGTGTTCGACGTAGAGTGCGCAAAAATAAAGTATATAAAGAAGAAGATGGAGGAAGTCAGAGAATAAGATTTTAGGAGTTAAGGAGTTATGGAGTAAAGGAGTTAAGAC
>NZ_JACJJG010000138.1 GCF_016899855.1 Marseilla massiliensis | reverse complement strand
ATTTTCTTAATTCTTAACTCTTAATTCTTAATTTATTACGCTTTTATTTACTCAAACTCAAAGTACAGCTCTTCCTCGTTGATGTCCTCGTTTGTCTGTTCCTGTGCTTTGGGCGGATTCTTCAGGTTACCCTTCTCGTCGTACATGCCGTATGTAATGCGCAGTACGATGAACTCCGTACGACGGTTCAGCTGGTTGCATATCTCCTGTTTCTCGGGGTCAAGTTTCTTGATGAAGTCCTCGGTCAGTACGTCGCCTTCCTTAAGCCACGGGTATTTCTCGGTAAGTTTCTTTCGTATTGTCTTCGGCTTCTCCTTTCCGTAGCCTACGGGCGACAGCCGGTCGCGGGCTATGCCGTGCTCGATAAGGTAGTTGACCACAGCCTCGGCACGTTTCTGAGACAAGGTCTTGTTGTATTCGGAACTGCCCTTGTAGTCGCAGTGGGCGCTCAGTTCAATCGTAACATTGGGATTCTCGTTGAGCAGTTTGACGAGTTCATCAAGTGCGGTGACCGACTCCGGACGCAACGTATACTTGTCGAAGTCGTAGAAAATGTTGTCGATAAGCACTGGAACGCGTATCGACGCCAACGGGAATTGCAGTACGTATTCCTTTGATTCCTGCACCGGCTCGACACGAAGTTCCTCCTTATGGTTGAGGAAACCTTTGCATGTGGCCAGCATGATGTAGTCAACGCCGGGCTGGATTACCTGCGTAAACGAGCCGTCTCCCTTGACGTTGAGCTTCAGGTTAGTGCCGTCGCTGCCCACCATGTACACCAAAGCGTCGGGCAACTCATAGCCTTCCATTTCGTAAACCCAGCCCTTTACGGTCTGTATTATCTCTGGTTTCTCGAAACTGTAGATGTGGTCCCAGCCCCTTGCGTCGCCTCTGTTGGAGGAGAAGAAACCACGGTTGTGAGGCCCCTCGAATGTCATTCCGAAGTCGTCGGCCTGTGAATTGAGCGGATAACCAGGATGTTCTATCTTGAATTTATGTGTCTTGGGGTCTACTGTAGCGATGTAGATGTCGAGCCCGCCAAGCCCTTTATGCCCGTTGGACGAGAAGTACAAGTCACCGTTAGGCCTGAACGTAGGGAACATTTCGTCGCCTTCCGTGTTGATAGGCTCGCCCAAGTTTTCCGCACCTCCTAATCCTGCGGAAGTCAACCGTATGCGCCAAATGTCGTAACCGCCCTTCCCTCCGGGCATGTCTGACGTGAAATAAAGCCACAGACCGTCAGGAGATACAGCCGGATGGGCGTAACTTGAAAGGGTGTCGCTTGATATTTCAAGTGGCGTAGGTTTGCTCCACGCCGCGTCACTTCTGTTGGATGTAACTATTGTTGCGTATCTTGGGTAGTTCGGGTCGGTAGTGCATTGGGTGAGATACATCATCCTTTGGTCTGGCGAAAAACAGCATGCACCCTCGTCATACTCAGAATTAAGGCCTGATTCGATGGTCTCCGGCCGTTGCCATTTGCCTGTTTCGTCCTTTTGGGAATAGAATATGTCACCCGCTTTAGTGCCCGTTATGCCACTAAGCTCATCTCCCTCAGCCTCGTTGCGGGTAGAAGTAAAGTATAATTGGTCGTACTCGTCGCCGAAAAGCATTGGTGAATAATCAGCCCTTCGGGAGTTGAAAATGTCCACTTTCTTCACTATATATCGTGAACCGGCGTCTTTTTCTTCCTGTGCTGTTTGTGCCGACAGCAGACCAGTCATGGCCTGCTGGTTGTCAGGAAGTGTGTCCAGAACAAGCTGGTATTCCTTTGCGGCCTCCTTGTAGCTGCCTGCCTTCATCAGCATACGTGCCAATGACAGGTGTGTGTCAATACTGTCCTGCTTATAACGAATGACGTTACGGTATGCGGCAATGGCTTTGGCGGTAGAGTTTATGCGGTCATAACAATAGGCAAGTTTGCGTGCCCGCTGTCCGCGTTTTGCCCTTTCCTTTGTTGGTGTTTTGTTATATGCTGTCTTGAATTCAGCCGCCGCATCATAATATTCGCCTATTGCAAGGAATTTTTCGCCCTTCTTCATGTAATGGTCAGCACCACACGAAACAGTCAGCAGCGCCAATATGCACATCGTTAGGTATATAGTGAGTCTTACCTTCATATAATAAAAAGGATAAAAGCCTCTCCCGACCTCAACCGTAATGAGGAGAAAGACAGCTTAAACAGTAATCTTGCTCCTCCACGTGGGGAGGTCGGGAGAAGCTTTTATATAATAACTTATTTTCCCGTTATTTATTGTTTGAACGGCATTCTGAATGTGCAGCCCTCCCTCCAACGGTCGCATCCGTACGCTGTTTTGCCTTTTACGATATGCCCTTTGCCACAGACAGGGCATGGTGTTCCTATGATAGAATCGTCGGCAGGCAGGGATTGTACGGTCTTTTCGTCGTTGTTGCCGGTCTTGTCAACTTCCGTTTCAGTTTTCTTCTTTGGCGAAGTTGCCTTCTTCCTGCTCTTTTTCTTGAGGTCTTCGTCTGTCAGTACGGTTACGTGACGGTTGCTGTTGTCGGCAAGAACGTCGTTGACGATGGTCGTGATTTGCTGTTTCAGCTCGTTGATAAACTGCCCGGCGTCGTATTTCTTGTGCTCGATGTCACGCAGTTTCTTCTCCCATATACCAGTAAGCTCGCAACTTTTGAGCAGCTCTTCCTTTATAGTGTCGATCAGTTCTATGCCCGTGGGGGTGGCGACGATGTTCTTCCGCTCACGCTTTATGTACCGACGCTTGAACAGTGTCTCGATAATGTTGGCGCGAGACGACGGCCGCCCTATGCCGTTCTCTTTCAACGCGGCGCGCAGTTCCTCGTCGTCGACGAACTTTCCGGCCGTCTCCATTGCGCGCAGAAGCGTCGCTTCGGTGTAGTATTTGGGCGGAGTTGTCCACTTTTCGGTAAGCGTCGGCGTGTGGGGACCGCTTTCTCCCTTGGTAAATGCGGGCAGGGTGCGCTCCTCGTCCTGGTTTTTCTTGTCGTCAGAGTCTACCGGCTGTGCGTCCTTGGCGTACAGGACGCGCCACCCGGGGTCGTTGATTTGCTTGCCGCTTACCTTGAATTCCACGTCGTCAACCTTTCCCATGACCGTAGTCGTGGAGAACTTACAGTCAGGATAGAACACGCTTATGAAGCGGCGGGCCACGAGGTCGTAGACATGTTGCTCCAAATCGGTAAGGTTAGAGGCCGGAACGCCGGTGGGTATGATGGCGTGGTGGTCGGTGACTTTTGATGTATCGAACACCTTTTTGCTCTTTGGCAGAGGCTTGCCGATGAGCGGTTGGGTGAACGCCTCATATCCCCGTAGTCCCTTCAGGGTAGCGGGGCACTTTGGATAGATGTCGTCGCTGAGGTACTGGGTGTCCACACGGGGATACGTAGTGAGCTTTTTCTCGTAGAGCGACTGTATCACATTGAGCGTGGTTTCGGCGCTCATGGAGAACTTTTTGTTACAATCGACCTGCAGGGATGTGAGGTCATACAGGTGTGGAGGCGCCTCCTTGCCCGCTTTCTTCTGCACGTCGGTAACGGTGAAAGGCTTGTCCGCTATCTTCGCGAACGACTGCTCGCCCTCCTCTTTGCTCGTAAACTTACCCTTGGTGGCGGTAAACAGCGTGTCGCGGTAGATGGTTGAGAGCACCCAGTAAGGCTCGGGCTCAAAGTTGTCAATCTCCTTCTGGCGGTTGACAATAAGCGCGAGGGTAGGCGTCTGTACGCGACCGATGGACAATACCTGGCGGTTTTGACCGTATTTCAATGTGTACAGGCGCGTAGCGTTCATGCCGAGCAGCCAGTCGCCGATGGCCCGGCTCAGTCCTGCGAGGTACAGGGGCTGGTACTCCTGCTGGTCTTTCAGCGTGTGGAATCCCTCGCGTATGGCCTCGTCGGTCATCGACGAGATCCACAGGCGCTTCACCGGGCACTTAGCTTGCGCCTTCTGCATAACCCATCTTTGGATTAATTCTCCTTCCTGTCCGGCGTCGCCACAGTTTATTATACCATCGGCGTTCTGCATCAGTTTCTCTATTACCGAGAACTGTTTTATTATACCTTTGTCGTCGATTAGCTTAATGCCGAAGCGCTGAGGTATCATCGGCAAGGCGCTGAGGCTCCACCGCTTCCACATCGGGGTGTAGTCGTCAGGCTCCTTGAGCGTACACAGGTGGCCGAAAGTCCATGTCACCTGGTATCCGTTGCCCTCCATGTATCCGTCGTGTGAGGACGTTGCGCCCAATATCCGCGCTATATCCTTGGCTACGCTTGGTTTTTCGGCTATGCAGACAATCATTTTTTAAATTAAGAGTTAAGAATTAAGAGTTAAGAAAACATGTTGAATTAAGAATTAAGAGTTAAGAATTAAGAAAATATGATTATGCTCTTTTATAGTCAAGGCATATTTTCTTAATTCTTAACTCTTAATTCTTAACTTCTCAATATCCTAAGTCTTCGCCGACCAGTACTACCGTATGGCGTCCTGCGGGATGGGAGTTTCGCATGAAATGTATGTAGTTGCAGATACTTTCGGGCGAGTTGCAGTTATGGCAAATGCCGTCGACCTGGCAAGGGGTCTTGATGTCGAAACGTGCCGCGTTGATTGGGCTGGCCGTCGAACGGGCGCGCGCAAGGGCGCTCTGTACGTCCTGCGTTACCTTGTTGAGGCCGACGACAAAGATTACTTTCTTGGGTCCGAAGGTTATGGCGGCTACGCGGTTGCCGTTGCCGTCGATGTTGACTATCACGCCGTCCTCGCTTATCGCGTTGACGCCCGACAGGTAAAAGTCGGTCGAGAAGGCCTCGCGGTATATTCGCTGGGCCTCGTCGCGGTCGGCGGCAAGGTCACGGTCGAGCACGTTAAGGTTACGTTTGTGCAGGGCCTCGGTCAGTCCCATGTCACGTATTGTCATCGACCCGCCCCACGTTACGCTGCTTCCGTCGGGTATGAGGGCCGACACTTTCTCTACAGCCTCGGCCGCCGTAGGACAGTAGAAGGCCTCGAAGTTACGCCTCTGAAGGTTCTTTATCATCTTCTGGGCAAGCCGTTCGTTGCGTATTTCCTTTGGTGTCATAATGCTTTCGTATTTAAAAATGTATGCAAAAATAATAATTTTGGCCGACAAACGTAGCGTTAGCAGTGTTTTTGTTGGTTAAAATAATGACGTATATCGTTAGCGGTATGAAGCCGTGACGGGGTTACCTGTCCGATGTGTGCTTTTCGGTTGTAATGCTAAAGGTGCCCTTTTGCCTTTCAAAAGGCCGTTTTTTAGCGTCTGAAAGGCCATCTTTTGCACGCTAAAAGACGGCCTTTTATAATGTGTTGAATATCAATGTGTTACGGTGGTGATTTGAAAGCACGCCAGAAAGACGGCTTTTTCTTACAATAAATAAGGTGGTGCGGATGAGCGTGTCAAACGTTCGTTTCCCGCATTTTTGTTTTGCGTTTCGCCCGACATGCGTTATCTTTGCAGGTTAAAAAGCAACGGTTGAACGATGAACAAGCTCGCGACAATATTAGTTATACTCTTTTTCGCCGTGCAGGCAGGTGCCCGTCCTGCCGAGACGGCTCACAAGGTGAAGTATCCGGGAGGCAAGACATACATGTTCCGTGTCATGCTTAAAGACAAGCACGGCACGCCTTTCACACTTGCAAAGCCCAGGGCTTACCTGTCGGAAAAAGCCTTGGCGAGACGCCGCAGGCAGAACATTGCCGTCGATTCTACCGACCTGCCCGTTAATCCTGCTTATGTGAAGGCAATCAGGCGGATAGGTGTTGACGTGGTGAGCCAGAGCAAATGGAATAATACCGTGCTTGTCCGCGGCACTGACATCAGGCAGCTCAGGAGTGTCGACGCCCTCGGCTGCGTGGCAGGCATTAAGCTGGTGTGGACTTCGCCCGACTCTATCAACAAGCCGTCGTACAGATTGAAGTACCACAAGGAGTTCAACCGTTGGGACACGATATCGCAAAACAGGTATGGAGTGACCCGCGAGCAGGTCGAGATGATAGGCGGGGTGAAGATGCATGACCATGGATTCCGTGGACGAGGCATGACCGTAGCCGTGCTCGA
>NZ_JACJJG010000137.1 GCF_016899855.1 Marseilla massiliensis | reverse complement strand
CCGAAGCCCCGCCGCACGACCGACTCCAACCACCGCTACCACAAGTGGAAGAACCTCGTGCGCGGCTTCACGCCTACTGCCGCGAACCAGCTGTGGGTGGCCGACATAACCTACATACCACTCGAATGCGGTGGCACGTGCTACCTGCACATAGTCACCGACGCCTACTCGCACAAGGTCGTAGGCCACAAGGTCTCGCCGTCGCTGCGCGCCTTGGAGTCTCTCGAGGCCCTCAGGCAGGCCATAGCCCATGCCGTGGCGTTGCGCGGCACGGACAGTCTTGACGGCCTCGTCCACCACTCCGACCGCGGGGTGCAGTACTGCTGCGACGCCTACATCGGCGAGCTGCGGCGACACGGCATATCGGTGAGCATGACCGAGGACTACAACCCCACCGACAACGCCGTGGCCGAGCGCGTCAACGGCATAATAAAGCAGGAGGCCGTAAACCGCCGACGCGCTTTCGCCGACATCGCCACGGCCGGCGAGGCCATCGGCAGGTACATCGACTTTTACAACACGCGCAGGCCCCACATGAGCATCGGTAACAACACCCCGGAGACGGCGCACGCCGGGAGCGGCGAACAAAAACGGCTGTGGAAAAGGAAAAAAACGGTGGGCCATGGAGGAAATGACAATGGAAGATAGTATCTTTGCTGCGATTTTGTCAGGCGGCCCCGCGGGGCAGCCTGACAAAGACCGGGAATGTAAAGTAAAGCAGCACATTTCCCGATGCGATGTCAACTATTCCAGTACCTCTATCCAGAGTGTGTAAAATAATGTAGTTTATTTAAACAAAAACTGTCAACCTATTTCAGGAAAAGACACCCCCTAACCGTACACTCTGCGAAATGCCGTCTTTCACCGCGCGAAAGACGGCATTTCGGCATGCAATATACGGCCTTTCACAACCCGATACGCGGCCTTTCGCACGCCCCAAAATCTCCGGCCAATAACCCTCTGGCCGTCAACACATTACGAACACACGACAGACAACGGCCACTGACAACGCCACACACAAGCACGCCACACCGTACAACATCCGCAACAACCGGCAGCCGCCAGCACCACCCGACATAGGCCCGAAGCCCGGCATAAACCGTTAAAATGCCGCTTTTTCATGTTTTTAATACACATTTTCCACAAAAAATTTGGCAGTTTGCCCAAACTTCAGTACCTTTGCACTCGCAATGACGGTAAACACCGTCGGTGTAGGGCTTTTAGCTCAGTTGGTTAGAGCAACAGACTCATAATCTGGAGGTCCCAGGTTCAAGCCCTGGATGGCCCACCGAAAACAGAGTGCTAATTACTTGAAGTTCAGGTAGTTGGCACTTTTTCTTTTGTTTCGGTTGATGTTTCGTCCGCTCAAAATATCAGCGTTTTATATGCTATTTGTGTTGTTTGTTGACCTATTGTTTACTTCTAAAAACAATGGTAAAATGCTGACAATCAAGGCAGAAATTAAGAAAGACGGCTTGAAAGTTGACGGAACGTACAATGTAAAGTTGAGATTTACGTTGGACAGGAAGGTGAAAAGACTGTCTACAAGTCTGTTCGTGAAACCTGATGAACTGACAAAGACGGGTGATTTCAGGAAAGGCACTGCGGTTTACAAAGAGATTGAGAAACTTGTAGCGGCTTATCTGGAAAAGTGTAACGTCATGCAAATAGACCTTAACCGTTACTCGTTGGATGACATTTTCGAGAGGTTGAGGTTTGAAGAGCGGAAAGAACAGGATATTGACTTCATCGCCTTCTCGCGTAAATGGATTGAAAACACGGTAATCAAGGGCGTCAAGAATTATGCGACGGTGATTAATTCGCTTGTTTCGTTCATGCAAAGGGATTATCTACCCATATCGGAAATCAATCATTCATTCCTGAAAAAGTATTCTGACTACCTTAATCAACGAAGGAACGAGAGGATTGCGAGGATGAGAACCACAGGCCAACGCATTCCGTCAAACAGGATGATGTCGCTTTATCTCGGTAGCATAAGGCATCTATACAAGGAAGCGCAGAATGCTTATAACGACTATGATAACGGCTTTATCCTAATCCCAAACTTTCCGTTCGACAATTTCAGAATCCCCAAACAAGAAGCCACAAGGAAACGTGCATTAGACCGGAACATGATAAAGAAAATCTTTGCCCTGCCATATAAAAACAAGGTGAAAGGTTATAAAAGCACCTGCCGTTATGATTTGGCAAAGGATTGTTTCATCATGTCTTTCTGTCTTATGGGCATGAACTCCGTTGACTTGTACAATGCCAAAGAGTTTACAGACGGCAGGATAATCTACAACCGCACCAAGACAAAGGACCGCCGATTAGACAGTGCAAGGATGGAAGTCGTTGTCCCTAAGCTGATATTGCCACTGATGGAGAAATACAAGGACAAGACCGGTCAGAGACTTTTCAACTTCCACCATTACTACGCCGACCACAAGGCATTCAACAAGGCAATCAATTATGGCCTGAAGGAAATCGGTTCACAGCTTGGCATAGATGATTTGGAATATTACGCTGCCCGGCATTCATGGGCTACAATAGCACTTAATAAGGTTGGCATAGATAAGTACACAGTCCATGCAGCCCTCAACCACGTAGACGAATCGATGAGGGTAACCGACATTTACATTGAGCGCGACTTCGTTAACGAGAACAAGGCCAATGCTAAGGTCGTGAAGTATGTGTTTGGAGGTTAAAACTGGTATGATTGTCGTTTTAAATGTCCCATGTAAGATATGGCGTAACTAATTGATATACAGTAAATGTCCATGTTTTTGTATAGGACATTTTTGAGACATTTAGAAGTGCAACAAAGATTGTTTAAATGTCCCTTATTTGTCTCGTAAATGTCGCAGTAATTTGTGTCCCTAAATTCTAATTATGTAATTGCATAACAGCTTGCTAAAATAAGCAAAGTAGACATGAAGACATAGTTTCATTCAAGATAGGAAATTTGACATTTTTTATAAATTTTACTACTCGTCATGGCAGATTTTTTGCTGTTAATAAATTATATGGAGCTAATTAAAGTTAGCAGAAGTAGGGGCTTTTATAGCCAAAGAGGACATTTAGTGATGCCCTCACATTTTTTAGTAGGAATATTTTTGTTTAATTTAAAAATTACGCTTATGTAAAAAAGGCATTAAGAAGTAACAATAGTCGTCTGAGTAAGAAAAGATTTGAGACTGATATGTTTGTTGCTTCGGAGTGACCGAGCAAGAAATGTTAGAGGTGCAGCTTGCCGCGAAATATCCCGAGGATAAGAAACTCTGGCAAGACTCTTTGAATAAGTATGGAGTAAAAGGGACGCTTGACCGTTTACGAAAGAAAAATGCTGACAATAAAATTGGTGAACTTGACTGTCAGTTCATTGAGTGGATAAAAGAAAAAGAAGTTGATTTCAGCAATGAAATTAGAAAACACTTAACCGATAGCAGTACAGGATTGAATATCGGCAACCAGAAAGTAAAGTTCACCTACTATGGCATGATTTACACGATTTTGACGTGGGAAGGTTGCTATGTGAGGGGCAAAAACAAGCAAAACGCTCCTAACAGGATTTCTTGTCAGAGGTTTTGTAGTGAATTGTTAAATTTAAAAGACAGACTGAACAGCGGTAATGTAAGAAAGACGATTGTAAGTCAAACTTACTCATACAACTATTACATAGATATCGCATCTGAGGAAGCAGGTGGAAAAGGCAACCACTTACCTGACTACGCCCAGAGTTTAAGGCCTGTTTTTAAAGACTTGGTTCATGAGATAAAACGAAATTTTTTATTTAGACAGTAGTAACAAGTAGTAGAAAGAGGATGGCCAAGAGAGACGGCACATCCTCATTTTTATTTTCAAGATATATAAAAGGTCACATCTATTTTAGGCCTCTGCACTGTGACCATAAGTTGTTTCCTATATGTTAACCTGAATTTCATAAGCCCGTTCTGTCTGACCTATAGAAATTGCAATATCGGTGTCAGTTCTGTCGAAAATACGTGACATCAGTTTCAGCCTTGACCTCGTCTTGGTATGTCTGAAAGCGTCCTTGGTATATAGGTATAGTTGGGCTGTTCGGATAATGTGTTTCCTGTCCACCAACAAGTGTATTTCATTATTTTCCAAGTCATTTTGTATTATCAATAATGTTAAAAACTCCCAGCTTCTGAAAGTGGGATAGTGCAATTTTACATTTATCCCAGATATTGGACATAATGATTTACATTTGCAAACGAATAAAAAAGAATTAAAAATGGACCGAATAGTTATTGGAGGCTTACCTCCTAAATTTGAGATGGAAGGGGACTTCCAAGGCAAAGAAATGTTTAAAATCTGTTGCGCTTTTATTTGTGCGACAGGTGGGTACTATTTATTTAAAGAAGGGGTTAAGTACTATTTCTGGAAAAAGAAATTGGATCACAAACCAAAACGTTTCAGTCATCCAGAGCCAGTCAACAATCCAATCACACGACCAAGACCAGAAACACTGAACGAGATCTGTGAAAAGTCTAATGCGGACATCGCTGATTTACAGTTGTGTGGTAATTTATTATGTAAAGGCGACACTCTGGTTATCAGCAGCTCTGACGGAGAAGGCAAGAGTACGTTAGCTATGGGTATGTGCGTTGATATAGCCAGAGGCTCAAATACGCATCTGCTTCCGGACGATAAAACGCCATATAATCAGAAGCCACAAAGTGTTTATTATTTTGACGCAGAGCTTTCCGATGACGATATTCAGTTGAGGTATGGCAAACATGATTTTCATTTTCCCGAGAACCTTAAAAGATTCAGTAGCACATACGAATCTGAGACTGAAATGTTTGACCACATAGAGGAGTTGGTCGGCAATGAAAAGTCAGACGTGACAATCTGCATAGATAATCTGTCTGCCATTATCCCGACTGCATCCCCGAAAGCGTACCATGACCTGTTCTCAAGACAGAAAAAGATAAAAGATGTTGCTAAGGCAAATGGTTATTACGTGACCTTTATAATTATAGCTCATACCACAAAGACCAAACAAGGTCAGGTCAATGAAACGTTCTACGGTTCTTCACATCTCGGTAATTTGTCTGCATCACGTATTGCTCTACTACCTACACGGTTTGGTGACGAATACAAGATGTTGAAAGTGCAGAAGAACAGGAAAATGCCCAAGGAAGGAAATGTTATTATAGTAAAACGTGTATCAACGCCGTACCTGCATTTTGAGTATTTTAGAGAAATGAAGGAGGATGAAGCTACGCCATTAAAACAGAAAACTGTAAGCATAAGCAGTGTCACGCCTGCATCAGAGATATTAGTTCAAAAGCCCAAAGCCCCGAATCAAAAGGTAACACCGGAGAAAGAGGAAAAGATTATTGCAATGTATAATAAAGGAATGAAGCAGAGTACCATAGCAAACAAACTTCGCTTGAGTACAAAAACCGTTCACAGAACACTTACAAGGCTTAAGCAGGAAGGCCATATTAGTGCTTAAAAATAATTCGCCACCCTCTATTGGGTGGCTTTTTTATGTCTTTTTGCAGTGTAAGTATATTTTCTTGGTATATAAAGTCGTCATTCGGAGGGGTGTAAACCGGGTGTTAAGTGTAAATGCCATTCGTTTTTATTGCCAGACTTAATCCATTGTTACACAGTGCCTTACCGCCATAAAATCACATCCAAGTTATATAAAATTGGCGGTTTACGCCCCTGATTTTGCAATACATGGCATATTGTACGGTGAAAGGCGGTCAAACGGAGGGTAATTTGCGGTCTTTTACAAGGCGGTTTACGGTCTTTTACAACACGGTTAAATTACGGCAGTATCTCGTAACCTTCCTTCCTGTTGCCTTCGTCATCGGTAATCATACGTTCCTTTGCATTAAGGTAAGACCCTAGTTCCGTTGATTTTGCCTTTCTTCCTATAAGGCCAAGACCGTCATAGATTTGCTGAAGTGTGTTCTTTACCTCGGGCTTTGTGTAGAAGTTGCCGATTGTAAATGCTTCCCTGCACTTCAGTATTATCGGCTCATGATTGCAGGAATAATCGTAGGCCTGTTCAACTTTCTGTACGTCGAAATTAAGTCGCATAAGCTCTTGATAGCCCAATACGTCGAACCATGAATACTCGAGTTCGGGATAATGAAGTAAGATAAAAAGTTGGTAATCTCGCAAAAATTTTGTACCTTTATAGTTGAAAA
>NZ_JACJJG010000136.1 GCF_016899855.1 Marseilla massiliensis | reverse complement strand
GACGGCCTTTTGTCTTGTGCTCGATGGCGTCGGCAGTTTGGAGTAAAAGTGTTATGTAAGGTTTTCTGGCTAACGTTCGATGCGATTATCCATTCCTGTACTGAACAGTGTTAATCCTTCTTCCATGTCCGAAGCGTATACACTCAGTCTTGCCTTTTTCTGAGGAAACTACCGTTTCATTTCTGCATAGTCAGGAAGGTGAATATATCGAATGCCGTTGATTATAACAATTTAAGTAATTCTTCGTGAATCAGTCCGTTTGTTCCGGCTATCGGGCTTCCCTGTGAAGGGTCTAGTTCTCTGCCATTCCAATCTGAAACTTTACCTCCGGCCTCTTGTACCAGAAGCATTCCTGCCGCATAATCCCACGGGTTCAAATAAGCCTCGAAGTATCAACCTTGCCTGCCGCACGCAGTGTATGCCAGCTCCAAAGCGGCAGAACCAAGTCTCCGGATATCTTGTGACTTTTCATAGACTTTGAGGAACTTTGCAAAGTTATCTTTGGCAAGTTCCCTTTTTGCCGTGCCAATACCGATTATGGTTTCCGAGAGATTTTTGTCAGAGGCTACGTGTATTGTCTTGCCGTTTAAAAAACTTCCTCCACCTTTGACGGCGGAGAAAACTTCATCGTGAAATGGGTCATAGACAATGCCCATAACAATCTCTTTTTGTCGGCAAAGAGCCAACGAAACTACGCTGTGCTGATAGTCATGCATGAGATTGGTGGTGCCGTCGACAGGGTCAAGAATCCAGTAGCTGTCCGTATCCATCCGCTGTAACCCAGTTTCCTCTCCGAGAAATTGTATGTCTGGCGCAAGTGTGTATAATGCCTTTTTCAGAAAATCCTGTACCGCAATGTCCACTTGAGTGACGTAGTCGGCAACACCTTTTTCTCTTACATGGGCTGCCATTTCTCGATTCCTGATTATTCCTTGGGTCTCTTTGACCAAGTTGATAATACGTTGTATATCCATTGTCTTGTCTATAAAGTTTATTTCGATGGTTGTTCTGCAATTGTGGATGCCGTCGGTATTAGTACCCCTTGTTTTCGTCAGTTGACACTATTCCGTAGCTTTTTCGTGCGTAGTTTAACTTTGGCGGGAAAACAATATGTAAAAACAAAACAGGCAGTCATCCGTTTAAAGATAACCGCCTGATTTTCAATGGTTTAATAAGTGATCCGTTTGGGGCTCGAACCCAAGACCCCAACATTAAAAGTGTTACTGCTTTTCACCGTTTAAAAGGCTCGCCTACGGCTCGTCTTTCAAACGGCAACCAGCTGAGCTAACGAATCTTACGGTTATCTTATTACATTTTCAAATGTCTTGAAATTTTACCTCACGCTTCTTTCAGTTTACATGGTGGTTTACATCTAATAAAGCAAGATGTGGTTATAAATATGTTTGTTATCTCGGTGTAAAGTTAGCAAATTCAGTTGGACTATGCAAGTAATAATAAGAGAATCAGTCATATAGGTGTACTTTATTCAGATGTTTCTAAATACTTGAAAAGCTACTATATTCTAATTGCTGAAATATAGAATAAAGCGGCTTTTTCAGTAGGTGGTACTTTTTTCTGAATCTCCCTATAAAATGGACTTTCTTAAAAAATGTCCTCTTGTGTTTTATGTCCGATTTTCAACCTATTTCATTTCTTCTTCTAAGAGTGTCAGGAAGAAAAATTAGACACTTATTTAGAACTCACTAAATCTATAAATAACTTTACCCTTGCAAGAAATTCCCTTGAAATGTTCCGTATTTTCTTCTTTGCAATATTTGGCATAGTTGCATTATAAGCTACGGCTTGCAAGCCGTAATGTTCTGCAAGATATATGGCTCTTTCATTGTGGTACTTCTGTGAAATGATAGTAATGCTTCCCAAGTCCTTGACTTTGGTTATCGAATGCAGGGTGCGCGTTCCTTGATAGTCCAAAGAAACCAAGCTGTCAGGAACTCCCTGTTTTATCAAAGAATCTCTCATAGCCATCAATTCATTGCATCCTCCATTACTTGAATAATCTCCTCCACTTGCTATAATCCTTCTTATCTTTCCACTATGGTAAAGCATTGCGGCAGCTTTGATTCTTTCATCAAAGTAGTAGTTATGCTCACCATTGGAAGTTATAGGAGAAGTTCCCAATAACAGACCAACTTCATTATAAGGAATGCTTTGAACATCATTAAAGGTCTTTCCTTTTGCATTGATAGAAACCAATAAGTAACAACTTAGAATGGCTATCAAAAGCACCGTTGCCAAACATAGTAATAAGATTCTGCATTTCTTCTTTCTCATTGAATAGTTTTTAGAAGCCGAAACCAATAGACACAGACACTCCGTGAGGGTAAATATCTGTTTTATTTTCTTCTGAAACCCATCCCATTTCATTTGGCTTCATCCAACCATCATAAGGATTAGCGTTATAAGTATATCCAACTTTTAAGAACACAGATAGCCCTTTATAGAAGTTCCAACTGACACCAATGCCCGGATTCATATAAAAGCCTGACGCATCAAGTAAACTATATCCTATTTTTGCATCAATAAAAGGAGAAACTTTCTTCTTCAATATGGTGTATTTCACATCTGCATAAATAGGAATGGCTGTATAGCCGTCTCCTAAACGAACTCCTGCACCAGCACCCACATAAAGGTATGGGTTGAATTGAACACCATGTGTTGTGTAAATGTCAGTGGTACTGAACAATCCCATATCGTCAGTGTGTAATGTCCTACCGCCCTCGATAGAGCCTTTATAGGTCTGTGCATTACTTGTTGTGGGGCTTATGCTCAATGCTGTAAGAATAAAGAGTATTCCAATAAATCTTAATGTTCTCATTTGTCTTTTGTTTTTATGTTCCATTTCCTTTATGACTTACAATATATTTTCCTTAGTAATATCTATTTCTTCTTACTCTATGCTAAGAGTATAACAATAAAATATAAATGCCTATTTCAGACATCTAATTAAACTGTTAATAAAAAATAGAAGTTGTAACAGACAAACTAATGTATTTTAAATTTTTTCCATCAAATTGTATTTCTAAATCTCGGTTTCGATAATAAAATTCATCTTCTGAATCTGATTTGCAGTCATATTTACGCTCCAACAAAGAAACAACAGTTTCAGGTTCTTCTATTGTGTTGTAATAAAAAATCTTCCAAAATATGTTATTATAAAAATACAGTGTGCAGTATTTAAACCGCATATCGTTAATTGTAACCTCTGAATAGATAGTTATTTCTCCAATAGAGCCACTATTTCCTCCTTGACAATTATAACCAAGATTCTCAATATAAGTACATATTTCTTTAATATCTGCATTTTGACCTAATGCACAACCGAAATGAACTCTTTGAGCAGAAGATGAAAATACCACAAATGTAGCTATTAACAAAAATAAAATCTTTTTCATATTGCATTTTTTAGAAGTAAACTATTCCCAAAGTGCTTATATAAACCTGATATGCACAAGCTCGTTTTATTTGCTCTGGCGCATCATATCCTATCGGAGAAGCATAATAGCTCGCATTATTCCACATTTGACCGTCCCAATATCCACAGACCATAATCTGATTCTTATTTACCCCTGATATTCCTATTTTTAGTTTAACAGAATAGAATTGTCCTGCATAAAGATATATTCCATTGGCTACTTGAACATTCTGCGGACTTACATTCTGCATGAACTTATTGGGGTCAATCACATCATATTGGGTAACACCATTATTATAGTTACCACCATTATTGCCACCATAAGACTGTTGTTTTTGCTTTGTTTGAGTTGAAACATCTTTATAGGTAGTAAAAAAATCATCATAAGATTGGCTATAAGCTATTGTGCCAATCAATGCAAATACTGAAATAAAAATTGTACGTTTCATATTTGTTGTATTTTAATTAAATGTAAATGCTATTCCATATTCCGAGAAAATGATATTGTAACATTTGGGTTTATCCTTATAAGGAGCGATAAGTATTTTTGCAGGATAAACAACTCTTTTAGCAGCTTTACCTGTATGTCCATCATGTGAATATTTTGTAGGCATTTTCCCATTCCAATGTGCAACCCAATCTCTTACAGTGGTTGGAACATAATAATCATTCAAATAGAACTCAATGCTTCCGCTATATTCGTAAAATTGTTTTTCTTTTATTCTACGTTTCTTTTCTTTTTTATCCACTCTATCATTAAAGTTGTAAATATCAACTTTGACACAATAATCCGATGGATGCTTGGAAGCAGGATAGATAACGAAATTTGCATAAGTACCTTTAATTCGTGGCAATTCATACTCGTACCCTAAAGTGGGAATCCAATCACCCCAATAGCCGTCTATATTGCGACAAACGCTATTAATTTTTGTTTGGGCAAATCCTGATGTAGCAACAGCTAAAAAGATGATACTAATGATATTCACTTTTAACAAGCGCATATAAAATAGTCTAATGTGCCACTCAATACCCGGAAGAAGCGATTTTACTTTTTTATTCTTGCCACATATAAAGAAAAGGTGTGGGTACTTTGGCTTATTATCTTGTTGAGGCTCTCTTATTGCTAAGAGTTCTGGACTGCCCTTGACTGTATAATAAGCAAAGCCCACACCAAGAAATTATATAAGCCACCTGTTGAGGTAGGTATATAATCCTGATGTGGGCGTTCCTGCCCATTATCCACAGTCAAGAATTGTCCAGATTCCAACAAGGGATAATTTAGCTAAACGCCCTTTCGTCTTATATGTCCTTTCTGCTTCCTAACTCATTAGTCCGCTGAAATTGCCACAAAGTTACTCAAAAGTGTTTAGCGTTGCAAGAACTTTGCTTATTATTTGCTAATCAAGCAGGTAGAAAATCAATCTCTGCCTATAAAGTGCAAAGTTATTGATTTTCTCACCTACTGAAAGATTAGAAGCTAAGGCAATCGTAAGTATTTAATAGTTCTTCCTGCCTTAGTCCAAGATAGCGTTTAGTTATAGCAACAGAACTATGATTGAAAAGCTCCATAAGTTTGACCAAAGCCAATTCAGAGTTTTCACAGTTCATGTTATAGACCTGTCTGCCAAAAGTCTTTCTAAGTGAATGGCAACTGAAATTACCTATATGCAATTTGTACTTATGTTTCAGCTCTTTCAGAATTATGTTTATCCGTTGGATTGAATAGACCGTGCCTTTCTGACTTACCAAAATAGGGGAACTTTTGCCTAATGGCTTGATAGCCTTGTAACATTCTGCAATATGCCTTTGCAACTGTGGGTTAATGCGGATAGTCCGTTTCTTTCCAGTCTTGTGTTCTATGATAGTGAACTCACTCACATTGAGTATCTGATTCCACCTTAATGAAAGTATGTCACTTATCCGCAAGCCAAAGAAGCAACCCAAAGAGATTAGCAAACTCATATTATAGTTACCGTCCTTGAATAGCTTTCTTATCAAGTTCATAGCTTCATCCCATTGCAGGAAGTCTGCTGTTGTGTTGCTGTATTTCAAACTCATAATGTTCATTTTTGAGAGTTAGACAATAAAAGTGAATGTCCGGTGTATGCTCAATAAACGTAACTAACTGAACATCAACAGAACATTCACTTTCTGTATTAGTGAATCAACATAGAATAAATTGTAGCCAATATCCAAAAGATTCCTATCGTATAAAGCGGACTGATGCAAAGGAACACGATAAAGACCACCACGAATATTGCTCCATAAAAATTCCAATTTTCATTATTTTTCTGTGCCATAAAATTCAGATTTTAGAAATTAGTAAAAAGTGGGAAATATCCATTTCTGAATATGTCCCACCGCTGTAAAGTGAATCAATCAATAAACCATGAATAACGCTCGTCACCGTGCAAAGCCATGTTAATGCCCTGTGCTATCTCTGTTGCATTCAGACTTCTATCCAAGAAAGAATCTATGTAGCTACTTTTGTTAGCACCTGTCAGAAGATTATAGAATCTCCACATAGACAAGTCACCGCCAAAACCGCCAAAGTTTTCATCCTGAATGTAAGCCTTTGCCACGCTGTTTATTTGTGTATCTGTGATAAGCAAACGGGGTATGCTTTTCTGATAGCCTTGTGGTAGACATTGATAAAGACGCATCTTGCCAAGTATCTGTGCAAACTGATGTTCCGTCAGATAGCTATGCCCAAGTGTCTGCATCAAGTGAATGTGCTTTGCAGGGTCGTAATGGTAAAACATATCCAAGACAGAACGGAACAAGTCATTTGTACTTGAAACTTCCAAGTTACCAAAATAACCGTCCGTGTAAACACACAAGTTGCAGCAAACCATATTCTTA
>NZ_JACJJG010000135.1 GCF_016899855.1 Marseilla massiliensis | reverse complement strand
TTCTGAAACGCGTGCATTTTTGACAAGAAAATTGTTCAAAAATTTGCGAGATTGATAAAAAACGTCTATCTTTGCACCCGCAAATCGGGATTTAGCGCAGTTGGTAGCGCACTACGTTCGGGACGTAGGGGTCGCTGGTTCGAGTCCAGTAATCCCGACAGCAAGCGGTGGAAAGGCAACGACTTTCCACCGCTTTTTTCGTTATCGGCACATCGGAATACCGCCATCAGCGACACGCATACTCGCCTGACATCGACCGAAAACGCACGTTACGCAGGGCGATACGCAACCACCGGCGTAACACACTGACGCTCAACGCGTTGCAAAAGGCCACCTTTTACAAGCCAAAAGGCCACCTTCCGCAATGCGAAAGGTGGCCTTTCAGAACACGGTTTGCCGTCTTTTACAAACGGCCGGCCGCATCACTTCTCCGAATAGAGCACTTGTATCACCGTCTGTCCTACCGCGCCGAGCGTTGCCTTGTCGATATTGTCCATCGTGTCGCTTACCGTATGCCATGTCGGACCGAAACTGCTTTGCTGGCAGTCGGGGTAGAAGGCGATAATGTCTATGGTCGGTATCTTTGCCTTTTCGTTCACCGGGATGTGGTCGTCGGTAACCATTCCGCCATCTTGGTCGACAAAATAACTGCCGTAACCTACCACTTTGGCTGCTGCCCATACCCTCTTAACAAGGTCGGGAGCATATTGCATCGACATGCCTTCACGCCAGAACTGCGCACCCTGACCGCCCACCATGTCGAGCAGAATGCCGTAGCGGGCCTTGTATCCCTTCTTATGCGGATTAACCGACCAATACTGGGCGCCCAAAGCCCATGAGTCGCCATTGTCAACGGCGTCACTCCAGCGCGGCACGCCCCAGTCCTCGGCGTCGAAACAAACGAAGTCGACGCCCACGCCGAGCTTCGCCGTGTCGGCATTGAGCAGACGTGCTATCTCTAGCATGACGGCAATGCCGCTGGCGCCGTCGTTGGCTCCCATTACAGGCTTACGCCAGTTAGCGCTGTCGGGGTCGTTATCTGCCCAGGGACGGGTGTCCCAATGGGCGCAGAGCAATATCCTATCGGTAAGTTCAGGACGGTAGCTCGCTATAATGTTGGTGGCCTTCAGCTGCGTTCCGTCATACCCCGGGAGGGTTGTTTCCTGCGGAACGACGGCCAGTCCGAACTCCTTGAACTTACCCATTATCCACTCCCCGCACTGTTCGTGGGCCTCGCTGTTCATTGTACGGGGGCCGAAACTGCACTGCTTTTCGCAATATGCGTAGGCGCTGTCGGCCACGAACGTTGGGCCGACGGGCTGCATGGCGATGTCGTCACCGCCGCCCGAAGCAGCCTTCTTGTTGCCCGAACACGCCGTAAGAAGCGCTACGAGCAGGATGAAAAAGATGTTTGAAATAATCTTCATAATCATTAATTGAAGTACGTTCAGGAGTTAAGGAGTTAGGAAGTTAAGGAGTTAAGACAAATGACTTGTTAAGTGAAGAGTGAATAATTAAGAGTGAAGAACTCATTGCTTGAACAGGCAAACTTGATTATTCATTTTTCATTATTAATTATTCATTCAACATGGCATTTGTCTTAACTCCTTAACTTCCTAACTCCTTAACTCCTTTTCCCATATTAAATATTCTTATTCTTTTGCACTCTCTCCATCACCCTAAGCCAGTTGCCGCCCCAGATGCGGGCTATGTCCTCCTCGCTGAAATGGCGGCGGAGCAGGTTTAGCGTGAAGTTTATCGCCTCCGACGAGTCGGCAAAGCCGCGTATGCCGCCGTCGCCGTCGAAGTCGGTGCCTATGCCTACATGCTCAATGCCCATTACGTGGGCAGCATGTTCAAGATGACTGATGGCGTCGAATATGGTCGCCTCCCGCTCGTCGTTGCGCAGGAAGCCGTGATACAGCGTGATTTGCATCACCCCGCCCTTTGCCGCGAGCGCACGCATCTGGTCGTCGGTGAGGTTGCGCGGCACGTCGCACAGAGCCTTACAGTTGCTGTGACTGCACACAATAGGCACTGAACTGATGTCGAGCGCGTCGTAAAAACTCTTCTCCGAAGCGTGGCTGAGGTCTACCATAATGCCGCATCGGTTCATCTCACGTATCACCTCGGCACCGAACTCGCTCACGCCACCGTGCGTTGACGAGCCACGGGCACTGTCGCAGATGTCGTTGTCGCCGTTATGGCAGAGCGTGATGTACACCACTCCGCGCCTGGCGAAGTACTCTACGTTGGCCAAATCGTGCTCAAGCGCCAGTCCGTTCTCTATTCCGAACATTATGGAACGTAGCCCGGCGCGCTTGTTTGCGTATAACTCGGCAGGCGTACGGGCGGAACTTATGTAGCGACTGTTCACGTCTATGATTGCCTCGAGCTTGTCGAAGATGAGGTCGGCGTACTCTTTCGGCCCGTTGACGTCGAACTCCACCTTATCGCGGAACGTCTCGCCAGTCTTGGGTTGCGGCAGGTACGCGGCCATTATGACGGCATCCTGACGGCCGTCGGCCATCTTGTGCATGTCAACAAGTATGCGCGGATCACGCTGTTCAAAGTTAATGCCTTGGGGAAAGAACATCGGCGTATCGCAATGCGAATCTAAAGTGAGGATACGCCGGTGGAGTTTTTTAGCTGACTTAAAGACCCTTGCCTGTTTAACGAGCCATTCGAAGAGAGCCGGTCCGCTGTCTTCAAGCCACTCTGGGTGCCACTGCACTCCGATAATCTGCTTGAACTCGCTGCTCTCAACGGCCTCTATCACGCCGTCACGTGCCGTCGCGCATATGTTAAGATGCGGCCCCGCATGGCGTATTGCCTGGTGATGGAACGAGTTAACGGCTAACTTCACCTTATCATATATAGAGTAAAGAGCCGAGGTCGTGCTTAGTATAACCGAGTGGGTTGGCTCGCGGCGGTCGGCATCCTGGCTGTGCTTTAAAGGTATATTAATGTGAATTGAACCGTCAGGTGGTGTCAGGCGACATGAAGAAAATCCCTCTTCGATGTCCTGCTCAATCTCTCCGCCGAGCGCGGCAACGAGCACCTGTATGCCACGGCATATCCCGAGCATTGGTATCTGGCGGTTATACGCCAGGCTGACGGTAAGCAGTTCGGCCTCGTCACGCTCACGGTTGATGGAATGAAGGCGCGGGGAAGGCTCCTCGCCTACCCACAATGGGTTGACGTCGCCTCCCCCGGTAAGTATCAGTCCGTCAAGAATGTCAAGTGTGTTGATAATCGCGTCCTTGTCGGCAAGCGGCGGAATGATTACCGGAATGCCGCCGGCCTGAGCCACGGACTTATAGTATCGGTCGGCAAGGCGAGCCTCGCCGTCGGCAAAATTGCCCGTAAGTCCTATCAAGGGTTTGGCCTCCGCCTCGGGAAAACGCGAGTAGACATCATCCAGCCGGCCTTTAATATCAAAGGGTTCCATCATCAACAGCCTCGCCTTACTTCTTTACCTCCTGCGGAACGGGTACCTCCCTCTTGATGCTTTGTTCAAGAGATATGAGCGTTTCGGTGGCCACTACGCCGGGTATTCCCTGCATCTGGTTGTTAAGGAGGTCCATAAGCTGCTCGTTGTCACGGGCGTACAGCTTTACGAGCATTGTATAAGGACCGGTGGTAAAGTGGCACTCCACGATTTCGGGGATATGCTCCAGACGCTCAACGACCGACTTGTACATGTTTCCGCGCTCAAGGGTTATGCCGACGTACGTACACGTTGTATAGCCAAGGCTCTTCGCGTTGACATCAAATCCGCTACCTGTTATTACGCCGTTCTCGATTAGATGCTGTACACGTTGGTGTATTGCGGCGCGCGAAACGCCACATTCTGCAGCTACGTCCTTGAACGGTATTCGGGCATTCTTAGACAAAATGCTAAGAATTTTCCTGTCAAGACTATCTATTTTCTCCATTACTTAAAGTTTATGTTTTTGTTTTTCTTGATATAATCGATAAAACCTACCATTCTAATTGGTGCGAGCAAATTTACATATTAAAAATGACACACACAACATTTTGACATAAAATTTGTCATATTCAAGGCACAATGAAACGAAAAAGGGAGACTTTTTACGGTCTCCCTCCTTCGTTCATGACAAACAAGAGTTATTTAGTCAGGTATTTATTTCTTTTTTGTCGGGCGTATCTTCGCTGCCGGAACGGTCTTGGGTTGTGCCTTACCGCCATTAGTACGACCAGTTTCTGTCTTTGTAGCAGTGGTCTCAGCCTTCTTTACACCAACCATTTCGACTGTGAAAACAAGCGCGCTGTAAGGCTTGATTTTACCAGCCTGACGCTCGCCATATGCCAGATTGTAAGGTATATAGAGTTCCCACTTGCTGCCTACGGGCATCATCGTGAGTGCCTCCTGCCATCCCTTTATCACCTGGCTGGGGCGGAACTTGGTGGTACCGTCGCCCCTTTCATAGCTGCTGTCAAACACCGTGCCGTCTATCAGGCGGCCTTCGTACTTGACAGTCACCTCGTCTTTCTCGCCGGGAACATCGCCCGTGCCCTTCACAAGCACCTTGTACTGTAATCCGCTGGGCAGAACCACGACACCGTCTTTCTGCTTGTTGGCGGCGAGGAAGTCCTCACCGGCCTTGCGTGTCGCGGCATTACGCTCGTCAATAGCCAGCCTGAAGGCCTTGTCAAAATACGACTTTGCCACAGAATCGGCCATCACGCTATTATCATTGAGCAGCGCGTTGACAAAGCCCTTGTTAAACATCGCGTCGACAATAGAGTCGTTACGCCCCGCGAACTCGTCCTTCAAGAATGGCAGCATGCGCTGGCTCACCATCTGCGCTATCTGCTCTCCGGCGTAATAAGCCTTGGTCTTGTCGTCAAAACCTTTTGCCATCGCATCTTCATAGCCCCTGATAAAATCGGCCATATACGCTGTATCCACACCTAAGCTCTGCTTCAGGTACGGCACAAGTCCGTCTGTACGTACCATGCCTGCGGCATAACTCAGCGAGTCGGCAGCGGTGGCAAGCGTAACAACGCCATCATTCGCCTTGGCGTCCTGCCGGTCTTTCTTAACCTTTCCGGCAGCGGCGGCGGTATTGAAAACAGCGCCCGCCATGATGGCGAGCGCAATTATTGAAAGTCTGTTCATATCCTTTATTAATAAGAATAGAAGATGTAAGGAGCGGCATTGTAAGCGGACAGGATTTCCGTCCTGCTTCTTCCCTCCCTACTACTTAACTGCTTAAAAGAGTTATTTCTTGTTCTCGCGGCCCAGTCCGAGCAGTTCAATCTTGAAGATAAGCGTTGAGAACGGCTTGATTTGCGGAGTCTCACGGTCACCGTAAGCCTTGTCCTGAGGTATTACTACCTCCCAAACGCTACCTACGGGCATGTGGGTGAGGGCTTCAGTCCATCCCGGTATTACCTGGTTGGCACGCAACGTAAGGGGCTGCTTGCGCTCGTAAGAGCTCTCGAACACCTTGCCGTCGATAGTCTTTCCTTCATAATGAACGCGAACCATTGACGTATCCTTAGGCATGGGGCCGTTGCCTTCCTTGATAACACGGTAGAGCACGCCGCCGTCAAGCTTCTTCACGCCTTCCTTCTTGGCATAGTCAGCAAGATATTTCTCGCCTGCCTTCTTGTTGGCTCCATACTGAGCCTCCATAGCGGTAGCCTTGATAGCCTGCGACTTGATCTGCCATACCTGCTGTGCCTGCTCCGGAGTCATCATCGTCTTCTCGTCGGTAATGCCGGCAACGAGCGCAGCCATGAGGTTCTTCATTGATATGCTCTTGGTAGAGTCCTCGCCGAAGAGGTCACGGTTGATGGCCTTAACCATCTGGTTAGAGATTTGCTGGCCAATCTGTATACCTGCGTAATAAGCTGCCTTCTTCTTGTCGTCGCCAGAGTTGACACCTACATTGAGGCCACGTATGAACTCGTCCATATAAGCCGAGTCGATACCAAGACCGCGTGAGAGGTATTCCTTGAGGCTCTGACCCTGCATTACGCCCATTGCGTAGCTTACGGTGTCAATGTCGCTCTTAAGGCTTGCCTTAGGAGTTGAGTTGCCGCAAGACACGAACATTGCGGCTGCTACAGCCACTACGGCTGCAAATGATAGTTTTCTCATTGTTGTTATTGTTGTTAATTGATTATTCCTTGTTGCACAGGAGTTAAGGAGTAATGTAGTAAAGGAGTTAAGACACATGACTTGTTAAGTGAAAAGTGAAAAATCAAGAGTGAAAAATTCATTACCAGAGAAGGCAAACTTAATTATTCATTTTTCATTATTAATCATTCATTCAACAGGGCATTTGTCTTAACTCCTTTACTACATTACTCCTTAACTCCTGATAATTACATTACCTCAATCAGCTCAACGTCGAACACGA
>NZ_JACJJG010000134.1 GCF_016899855.1 Marseilla massiliensis | reverse complement strand
CGGTGAGCGAGATAATAGGAGCTGTTATTTAGTAGACGAGTAGACAAGCAGACGAGCAGACAAGGAGATTTCCTTAGTTGGCGAGATACAAGTAGACGAGCAGACAAGGAGAAATGTCTGGATTTTAATTAGTTACTATCCGACAAATCAAATCTCCTTGTCTGCTCGTCTGCTTGTATCTTGTCGACAAAAGAGTCTACTTGTCGACTAAAGAGTCTACTCGTTGGCTAAGGAAATCTCCTCGTCTGCTCGTCTGCTTGTATCTTGTCGACTAAAAAAGTATAGATTCGACGGTATATCCTGCTTTTTTCAGCAGTGCAAGCACGCCTTTGTCGCCGGGAAGATGGCCTGCACCTACAGCGAAGAACGTCGGTTTCTGCTTCATAATCCCGGGCATTTGCTTTATCCACTCGGCGTTGCGGTTGTTTATCAGCATGTCCTTTTCTGCGGGAGTGCCGTCGCATGTGTTGTTCATCTTTGCGTCCATGGCCTTCTCTATGCCTTCAAGGTCTTGTGCGAAGAAAGCCTTTACCACGTTCTCGGTCTGTTCCATGTTGAACTCCTGGTTGTCGGCAAGGCATAGCAGAAGCTCCTTTTGGCGCTCCATCGACATGCCTTTGAACAGTGTGTTGATTTGGAAGTCGATTGTTTCCAGTCCGCCTACAGCCTTGTTTTTTGCCGTAGCCTCTTTCTGGAAGTAGCCGTCAAAAGTCTCGTTGGGGTTGAATCCGGTGTGCGTTTTGAGATACATCAGTATCCCAAGCTGTGTCAGTAGAGCCTGTGGCGTCAGCCTGCCGAGCTGCTGCGCTATCATTGGGTTGGTCATGTCGGCGCCCAATATGTTTTTCAGCAGCGCGTTGATGCGTGCCATCTCGTCAGCCGTGTAGAGCTTGTCGAGCGTCTGTCCATCAGGCAACATCATGGCAGCCTGTACCTTTGTCATGTTCTCGGGCGATGTCATGTCTGCCATTATCACCTCACCGTACACCTGTTCTGTTGACGCCAATGCATCTTTTAGCCCTGGAATGCTGTCCGCAAACGATACTGGCGCAAGGTGGTATGTGCCTACGATGTACGATGGTTTCTGCAGGCCGTTGCCTGATATTTTCCATAACAGTTGGGCGTTGACACCGGTTGCCGCCATCAGGAGCAGCAGTGCCGAGATTAATTTCTTCATAAGTTGTCTTTTGTTAATGTTTGGTTAATGATAAAAAAGTTTTCAATTCGATGCAAAAATAATATATTTGGAATCAAAGAAAAAACTAATTAAGTTTTTTTTTGTTTTGTCATATATTTTAACCGTTCGTCAATTCTTCATCCATTTCATACGGATTAATACGTATAATGATACGAAAAGAGAGCGGCCAATTGACCGCTCTCAACCAACACAAAAACTAAACTAGACTTAATTAGACACGTTCAAGATTTTCACAAACCCTGAATTGTCAATGCAAATATACAATTTAAATTTTATTGCGCCAAGAGTTATTTGTTTTTTCTACACTTTTAGGGCAAAAAAATCATATTTTTACAGTTTTATTCAGCAAATATTCGTCCAATATTGTAATGGCAGCCATCGCTTCAACAATCGGTACAGCCCTTGGTAGCACGCACGGGTCATGGCGGCCTCGAGCCTTCAGCGTAGTGTCGTTGCCTTCAATGTCTACGGTCGGTTGTTCTTTAAGCAGTGTTGCGACAGGTTTGAATGCTATGCGTAGATAGATGTCCTGTCCGTTGCTTATTCCCCCCTGTATGCCACCGCTGCGGTTTGTAAGGGTGGTAATGTTACCGTTTTCGTTGGCAAATACGTCATTGGCTTCACTTCCGTGCATGCCGGCCATGGCGAAACCAGCCCCGAACTCGACACCTTTTACGGCATTAATTCCGAGCATGGCATAGCCCAACGCTGCGTTAAGCTTGCCGAATTCGGGTTCTCCAAGTCCCGGTGGGCAGCCTCGTATGACGCATGTTATTGTACCGCCAACGGTGTCTCCCGCTGCTTTCACCTCGCTGATGAGGCGTATCATGGCTTCGGCTTTCGCCGTGTCGGGACATCTTACGATGTTGCTTTCAACCGTTGACAGGTCGTATTTGCGGTAGTCATTGTCAAGGGCGATGTCTCCCACCTGCGACGTATAGGCCGTAACGCTGATTCCGAGCTGTCTTAGGGCGAGCTTTGCCACGGCTCCGGCGACACATCTGCTGATTGTTACTCGTGCCGATGAGCGCCCGCCGCCGCGGTGGTCGCGTATTCCGTATTTATAATTATAGGTATAGTCGGCGTGCGACGGGCGGAAAACGCCACGCATATTGTCGTAATCCGCCGACCGCTGGTTGGCGTTCTTGACGATGAACCCTATCGGACAGCCTGTTGTCTTGCCTTCAAATACTCCGCTGAGGATTTCCACCTTGTCGGCCTCCTTGCGGTCGGTGGTAATCGGGCTTTGCCCAGGTCGGCGGCGGTCGAGCTCGCCTTGTATGAAGTCGAGGTCGATGTCAATGCCTGCCGGGCAGCCGTCAATTACTCCGCCAATGGCTTCGCCGTGGCTTTCTCCGAACGTAGTAAGGCGGAAAAGATGTCCGAAAGTATTGCGCATGTCGGTTGATTTTACCTTGATAGAGCTTTTATGCTTCTTTTAATGTTTTCAATTTATGTTGTATATGGCCAGCTTCTACTTGTCGTGGTGGTGGCAGCAGCCGCCTTCGTGGTCGTGATGATGACCGCAGCAGCCGCCCTCATGATGATGACCCTCACATCCACCGTCGCCATGATGGCCGCAACAGTCGCCGTCACCGTGGTGTCCGCAACAGCAGCCCTCGCCGCTCATGCGGTTGATGAGGCCCTGGATTTCGTCGTTCGTAGCCTCGCGCGACTCGACAACGTGTCCCTTGAAGTTTAGCGTCTTGCCGGCAAGCGGGTGGTTAAGGTCAATCTTCACCTTGTTGTCGCTTATCGCGAGAACACGTCCGAGAAACCTGTTGCCGTCCTCATTCTGCAATGGTACGATGGCGTCTTTATATATGTTGTCATGGTCAAAATGGCCGTTGATGCAGAATATATCCTTGTCAAGGTCGAGCACATGCTCCTGCTCATAGTCGCCGTAGGCGTCATCCTTTTGCAGGGTGAAGTCGAATTCGGCTCCTTTATCAAGCCCCGCGATTTCCTTTTCGAATGCGTCAAGGGTTATTCCGTAGCCGCTTATGAACTGGAACGGCTGTTTGTCGGTCGCTTCTTCTACGAGTTTGCTCTCACCATTGTCCACGGTGTACAGCTTGTAAGCCACCGCGATGTATTTGTTCAGATTGTTTTCCATTCTTCTGTTTTTGTTTGTTCAGTGATGCAAATGTATGCAATTTTTTCGAGATAGGCGTCCGTCATGTTGATAATTTATCCATTTTCATTACTTCTTGGCTGATATTGAGGGCTATTGTTCTTTATTGTATGGAAAAATGTTTATATTTGCCGATGTTTATTTCAGGCATGACTGGCGATAGGTATGCCGTCTTGCCGCAGGGTCATGAATAACGAATCTAATAACATAATATGGTAACGCAGGCGTTGAATGCCCACGTGCCTTTAAGTAAAAAACTATAACATGAAAACCATTAATCCAAGGAATGTTGTCCTTTCGGTGCTTATGTTTATCGCAGCGGCACCTTGTTGTTTCGTCAATGCGCAGCCGCGCACTGACACGGTCATTAATGAAGGGTGGACCGTCAGCCCTATTTCAGACACCAATAAGAAGGCGGAGCGTAAGCCTGTGGCGTTGCCACATACATGGAATGCTGCATATGATGACGGAAAACGGCACTATAACCGTGAAACAATGGTGTATCGACGTAAGCTAAATGTTACTCCGGAGATGGAGGGCAGACGTCTTTTCCTTTATTTCGAAGGGGTCAATTCTGTGGCCGACGTGTATGTAAACCGCCGTACCGCGGGCTCGCACAAGGGCGGATACACGGCTTTCTGCATAGAGATAACCGACTTTGTTAAACCAGGTGAGAATTCCCTTGAGGTGTGGGCGGGCAATGCCTTGCGCACCGACGTGCTGCCTATAAGCGGCGACTTCAACGTGTATGGCGGTATACACCGTCCCGTCCGTCTGCTCATTACGGGGCGTGATTGTATCTCGCCTTTGTTCTACGGCTCGCCTGGTGTGCTTGTAAGGCAGGACAGTGTATCGTCCGAGAGGGCATGCGTCACCGTGACGACGAAGCTGTCGCTCGAAAACCGTAATGCCGGACTTGTTCTGCGTACTACGATGACCGACTCCGACGGCCAGACAGTGGCATCAGCCGAGACTCCGGTAAACGGCGAGAGTATGGACCAACGGCTGCGGATAGAAAAGCCAGAGCTGTGGCAGGGACGCGAGAATCCGTATTTATATAACATAAAGGTAGAACTGGTAAGAGACGGCGAGGTGATAGACTGCGTGCGCCAGCGTACAGGTTTGCGCTCGTTCAGCGTAGACCCAGGGCGTGGCTTTATGCTGAACGGCAAGCATTATGACCTGCACGGCTTCAACAGGCATGAGGATTTCAAAGGCGTTGGCAGCGCGATGGTACGTAGCCAGCATGAAACCGACATGCGCCTTGTCATGGAGAGTGGGGCTACAATGCTGCGCCTTGCCCATTATCCGCAAGGAGAGACCATCTATGACCTGGCAGACGAGAACGGTATTGTGTTGTGGAGCGAGATTGCCCTTTGCGGTCCTGGCGGATATGACTATACAGGATACGTTCCGAATGTAGAGAATAATGCCAGGCAAACGTTGCGCGAGATGGTGTACCAGAAAATGAACCATCCGTCAATATGTTTCTGGGGACTGTTCAACGAACTGCTTGCCGGCGACGAAGAGCCGCTTCGCCAGTATGACAGCCCCGTGCCTTTCGTCAAGGAGCTCAACGCGCTTTGCCACTCTCTCGACCCGACCCGCCTTACGGTTTTTGCCACATGTGTGGACCAGAAGTATTATCTTGGCTGCGCTGACCTTATTGCCTGGAACAAGTATTTCGGCTGGCGGACGGCCGAAAGCGAGGCTGCCGACTTCTTCGACAAGGCCCGTGCCACGGCGGAAGGCTATCCCGTAGGCGTGTCAGAGTACGGTCGGGGCGGCAGCATACGCCAGCATGCCGACCCACTTTATGCCGACGAGTACGATTTTCCTGGCAAGTATCACCCCGAAGAGTATCAGGCTGCTTGCCATGAGGGTTATTGGGCGGCGTTCAAGAACCGTCCATGGCTGTGGACAAAGACGATATGGCAGTTTTCTGACATGCAGTCGAGCATTAAGGACGAGGGTGATACTCCGGGAGTTAACGACAAAGGCATGGTAACTTACGACCGGCAGACGAAAAAAGACGTATTCTATTTCTATAAGGCCAACTGGACATCTGCCCCTATGCTGCATCTTTGCAGCAAACGTTTTACAGTTAGGACGCATGCGGTTACGGACGTTAAGGCTTACACCAACCTTGATAACGCGACGCTGTATGTCAACGGCAAGAAGATAGGCAAGGCCGCTGCTGACGACATCCGGCGGGTGGTATGGAAGGGAGTTGAGCTTAACCCCGGCGACAATACCATCCGTATAACGGCGCGTAAGGGTGGCAAGACGCTCGAGGATACGTGTGTATGGCGCGTTGAATGAATGTTGCCGCGATAAGGCATAATGCTTGTAGCCATGTGCCGGCCAGCCGCCGGTATTGAAGTATGTACGCTTATGTTTTCCGGAATACGGCCTTTCGCATTGTGAAAGGCCGTATTCCGTGTCCTAAAAGGCCGTCTTTTGCATGCTGAAAGACGACCTTTTGTTGCGTGTGTGGTAAGTGTCTGTCTTTTCCTGAAATAGGTTGACAGTTTTTGTTTAAATAAACTACATTATTTTACACACTCTGGATAGAGGTACTGGAATAGTTGACATCGCATCGGGAAATGTGCCGCTTTACTTTACATTCCCGGTCTTTGTCAGGCTGCCCCGCGGGTCCGCCTGACAAAATCGCGGCAAAGATACTATCTTCCATTGTCATTTCCTCCATGCCCCACCGTTTTTTTTCTTTTCCACAGCCGTTTTTGTTCGCCGCTCCCGGCGTGCGCCGTCTCCGGGGTGTTGTTGCCGATGCTCATGTGGGGCCTGCGCGTGTTGTAAAAGTCGATGTACCTGCTGATGGCCTCGCCGGCCGTGGCGATGTCGGCGAAGGCGCGTCGGCGGTTTACGGCCTCCTGCTTTATTATGCCGTTGACGCGCTCGGCCACGGCGTTGTCGGTGGGGTTGTAGTCCTCGGTCATGCTCACCGATATGCCGTGTCGCAGCAGCTCGCCGATGTAGGCGTCGCAGCAGTACTGCACCCCGCGGTCGGAGTGGTGGACGAGGCCGTCAAGACTGTCCGTGCCGCGCAACGCCACGGCATGGGCTATGGCCTGCCTGAGGGCCTCGAGAGACTCCGAGGCGCGCAGCGACGGCGAGACCTTGTGGCCTACGACCTTGTGCGAGTAGGCGTCGGTGACTATGTGCAGGTAGCACGTGCCACCGCATTCGAG
>NZ_JACJJG010000133.1 GCF_016899855.1 Marseilla massiliensis | reverse complement strand
AATTTAATCAATATACAGGTACTGATTATCAGGGACTTATGAGCATACAAGATAATACAAATACTTGAATATCAGCAGCTTATCTTTATCCAACAGAACTGCGGATGAACCGGATATTTTTATGTAACTTATTGATTATCAACTATAAAGGTAATAAAAATATCTCATTCCCACAACTTTTTCAATCGTTTTCTTATACCGAACTCACGTAAGTTTACGGACGGGCTTCGCGGCATTATCGAAAACACAGGCGTGAAGCGTGTCGATTTCTGCGTGGGCTATTTTAACCTGCGCGGCTGGAACCTGATAGTGGAACAGGTGGACAAACTGCCCGGCGGTTACGTGTACGAGGATGACAAGCGCAAGATGAGGTATTGCCGACTGTTGATTGGAATGCACCGCCCCGACGAGGACTTGATACGAGGATTTTATTCGCGTCAGGAAACCATGCCCGATGCGGAATACGTGCAACGTTGCAAGCGGCAGATTGCGCAAGATTTCAGGAACCAGCTTCTGTTGGGATTGCCTTCCGCCGCCGATGAAAAGACATTGCGCCGCCTGTCCGTACAGTTGAAGGAGGGAAAAGTGTGTGTAAAGCTGTACTTGAAAGAACCGTTGCACGCCAAGCTTTACCTTGCCCACCGCCCGGATGACAACTTCAACAAGATTCAGGCCATCATGGGCAGCAGCAACCTGACGTATGCCGGGCTGACTAAACAGGGCGAGCTGAACGCGGAGTTCGCCGACAGCGACAGTGCGGAGAAACTGGCACGGTGGTTTGATGACCGCTGGAACGAGCGGTTCTGTCTGGACATCACCGAGGAACTTGCACGGATAATAGACGAGAGTTGGGCGGGTGACAGGGCTATTCCGCCTTATCACATCTACCTGAAGACGGCTTACCACTTGAGCCAAGAGGCACGCAGCGGCATCAAGGAGTTCACGCTTCCGCCGGAGTTCAGACGCGACCTGTTCGACTTCCAGCAGACCGCCGTGAAGATAGCGGCGAAGAACCTGAACAACGATAAGCGCGGCGGAGCGATGATTGGCGATGTGGTAGGTCTGGGCAAGACCATCACCGCCTGCGCCATCGCCAAGCTGTACGAGATGGCTTTCGCCGGCAGCACGCTCATCATCTGTCCGGCAAACTTGCAGGATATGTGGAGGAAATACATCCGGAAGTACGACCTGAAAGCGGAAGTCTGGTCAATGGCACGTGCGATAGACGTGGATTCGGCACGCTATTACCGTCTGATAATCGTGGACGAGAGCCACAACCTGCGCAATGCGAATGGCATACGCTACCGCAACATCCGCAGCCTTATCGAACATCAGGGCAGCAAGGTGCTACTGCTCACCGCCACACCCTACAACAAGGACTTCTCGGATTTGGAAAGCCAGCTCCGCCTGTTCATAGGCGAAGACCAGGACTTGGGCATACGCCCGGAGGAATACATCCGCTCCATCGGTGGTGAAAGGGAGTTCCAACGTCGGCACAGTGACATCCATATCCGTTCCATCCGCGCTTTCGAGAAAAGCCCGTATGCGGACGACTGGAACGAACTGATGAAGATGTTTCTCATCCGCCGCACAAGGACGTTCATCAAGGAGAACTATGCCAAGACGGATGAAGGCAACGGGCGGAAATACCTGTTGTTTCCTGATGGCTCGAAATCTTATTTTCCCGACAGGATACCCCGTGCCGTCAAGTTCGCCACTGTTTCCGGCGACCAGTACAGCCGCCTGTATTCGCCTGAAATGATAAGCCTGATGGAAGAGTTGAAACTGCCCCGTTACGGGCTAATCCATTTTTATGACGGGAACAAGGCTACTGACATACAGACGCATGAAAGGCAGGTAATCGAGAACCTCTCGCGTGCCGGACAGCGCATGATGGGTTTCTGCCGGAGCACGTTCTTCAAGCGCATAGACAGCAGCGGCTTCGCCTTCCTGCTGACGCTCTACCGCCATATCCTGCGCAACGCCGTGTTCATCTATGCCATTGACAGCAAGCTGCCGCTGCCCATCGGTGACGAAAGCTCGCTTCCCGATGACTATGTAGAGGATGAAGACGAAAACGTGAGCATATTTGGCAATGCTGATGACGATGAGTCCACAGAGGATAAGCAAATCTCTTTCCCTACTGATTTCGACTTCTACATGGAAAAGGCAGAGGAGTGCTATTTCATCATAGAGAACCGAAATGCCTGTTCGTGGATTTCATCCAAATACTTCAAGCGTACCCTGAAACAGCAGCTCAGGCACGACTGCGACATCCTGCTGAGGATGATAGCCTTGTGCGGTGCATGGCAACCCGATGCAGACCAGAAACTGGACGAGCTGGAGGACTTGTTGGAGAAGAAGCACGGAGCGGACAAGGTTATCGTGTTCACACAGTTCTCCGACACAGCGCATTACGTTTACAGGCAACTGAAAAGGCGCGGAATACCGCAGGTCGGCTGTGCGACGGGAGGCAGCAAGAACCCGACGGACATCGTGGAGCGTTTCTCTCCCAAGAGCAACGACAAGGACTATCCCGACACAGAACAATACCGTGTGCTTATAGCTACCGACGTGCTCAGCGAGGGTCAGAACCTGCAGGATGCCCATGTCATCGTGAACTTCGACTTGCCGTGGGCAATCATCCGCCTTATCCAGCGTGCAGGGCGTGTGGACCGTATCGGTCAGGAGGCGAATGAAATCTACTGTTATTCTTTCTTTCCTGCCGACGGCGTGGAGAAAATCATCCGCCTGCGGTCGCGCCTGAACGCCCGTATCAACGAGAACGCGCATATCGTGGGCAGTGACGAGGTGTTCTTCGAGGGCAACGAGCAAAACCTGCGCGATATGTTCAACGAGAAGAGCGGCTCGCTCGATGACGAGGATGACAACGACGTTGACCTCTCTTCACAGGCTTACCAGATATGGAAGAACGCGACGGCTGCCGACCCGAAGCTGAAAAAGCTAATCCCGACATTGAGCAATGTCGTTTATTCCACGAAAACGGCGGAGGACGGACTGCAGGGTGGTGTCATCACCTACGCCAAGACCTACAACGACTTCGACGTGCTGACATGGCTTGACGCTGATGGTAACGTGGTGAGCCAGTCGCAGAAACGCATCCTGAACGCCTTGGCTTGCGATGCGGATACCCCTGCCTTGCCGCCTCACGCCAACCATCATGAACTGGTGGCAAAGGCGGTAGAATCCATCAACAACGAAACGACCTCTGTTGGCGGCGTATTGGGCAACCGTTTCAGTACCCGTTACCGTATCATCACATTGCTGGAAAGCTACTATAAAAATCCCCCGACACTTTTCTTTTCGCAGGAGAACAAGGACATGCTGAAGCTGGCCATCGACGACATCTACAACTACCCGTTGCTCGAAGGGGCGAAATTCACGTTAGGGCGTATGCTCCGCACCAACACCAGCGATGAGATAGTGGAATACGTGTTGGAGATGCGCAAGAACATGACCCTGTGCCGGATTGACGAAAACAGGAACATCCATAAAGACCCGGTTATCATCTGTTCAATGGGACTTAGGCAAGAATCATAAAACCTTTTGAATCATGAGAAGAAATACATTCAACCAATATATCAAGGATGCCGATTTCCGTGGGCTGTTCATTACCGAAATGGGCTGGAACAGGTTCCACGGACAGGCGGAACTCGCACCGATAGCCATTGAAGACAAGGAATATAGGATAATCACCGTAGCCGAGCGTAACGGTTTCCAGATATTGGCGTGCTCTGTCGATGAAATACCCACGAACATCCTTTGCAAGCGCATTGACAGCAAGTTGCGCCGCAGTGCTAATGACTACATCTGCATTTTCTTCATTCCCGGCACGGAGCACCAGCAGTGGATTGCCCCGGTAAAGACTGTGGAAAAGCGTGACATCGTGACCATTGAGTACGAAACGGCTGACAAGGCAGACTTCTTATTCTCCAAGATACCCGACCTGTCGTTTGACATTGACGAACAGACCACCATCGTGGACGTGAAAGAGCGCATACAGGGAGCGTTTGCCGTGAACTCGGAGAAAATCACCAAGGACTTCTACGCGGGCTTCCGCATGGAACACAAGGCGTTTGCCGGCTTCATCAGCGGCATCGACGACCAGATACCCGCCACGGAGAACCGCAACAAGCAATGGTACACGTCCGTCATGCTCAACCGCCTCATGTTCTGTTACTTCATACAGAAGAAAGGCTTCCTTGACGGCAATTTCGACTATTTGCAGGAAAAGCTGAGGTGGGTGCAGCGTGAACGTGGTGAGAACCGCTTTTTCAAGACCTTCTACTGCGGCTTCCTTTCCGAGTTGTTCCACGGAAGGCTGAACTCGCCCAAGCACAGCGACGAGTTCGAGAACGTGTACGGACGGATACCTTATCTTAACGGCGGCATGTTCGAGGAGCATCAGTTGGAACGTGAATACAAGGACATCGACATCAGCGATGATGTCTTTGTCCGCCTGTTCAAGTTCTTCGACACGTGGCGGTGGCATCTAGACACGCGCATCACGGCGAGCGGAAAGGACATCAACCCCGACGTGCTGGGTTACATCTTCGAGCAGTACATCAACGACCGTGCGCAGATGGGGGCTTATTACACCAAGGAGGACATCACCGAGTACATCGGGAAGAACTGCATCCTGCCGTTCCTCATGGACAAGGTTTCGGAAACCTCACCCGAAGCGTTCAAGCCGGATGGTTATGTGTGGCGCACGCTGCGTGAAAGCGGTGACCGCTATATATATGATGCCGTGAAGAAAGGCTATACGGCAGACTGGCAGAGCCGAATCCCTGAAAATATTGCTATTGGACTTGACACTACCAAGCCCGGTCTGCTGGAACGCCGCAAGGACTGGAATACGAAAACTCAGGAGGCTTTCGCACTGTCTACGGAGATATGGCGCGAAACGGTGGAACGGTTGCAACGCTGTGAGGAGGTACTCGCTAAAATCAGAAAAGGCGAAATCACGCACATCAACGACTTCGTCACTTACAACCTTGACATCCGCTCGTTTGTCTATGACCTGTTGCACAATACTGATGACCGCTTGTTTGTCCTCCACTTCTACAAGGCATTGCAGCGCGTCACCATCCTTGACCCGACCTGTGGTTCGGGGGCTTTCCTTTTCGCCGCCATGAACATCCTTGAGCCGCTCTATGAAGTCTGCATCGAGCGGATGCAGGAGTTCAACGCACAGAATCCCAACTGGTTCAAGCCGGAACTGGAGGAAATAGCCCACAAGTACCGCAGCAACATCCAATACTTCATCTACAAGAGTATCATACTGCGCAACCTCTACGGCGTGGACATCATGGTGGAGGCGACCGAGATTGCCAAGCTGCGCCTGTTCCTGAAGATGATGGCGGTGGTGGAAGTGGACTTCCGCGCCGACAACTTAGGTCTTGACCGAAATGCAGCTTGTCGCCACGGCTTACGATACGTTCAAGACTGTGCAATTTACGCAGAGCGAGGACATGGCGACATTCAAACAGGCAAAGCGTGGACTGAATGAACGTCTTGGCAAACTCAACGAACTGCTCAACCGCCGTTTACACGCGGCAACCACGTCCATTCCCTACGAAGATTGGCTGGAAACGCACCAGCCTTACCATTGGCTTGCCGAGTTTTACCAAATCATCCACGACAATGGAGGATTTGATGTGATTATTGGTAATCCGCCGTATGTGACTTTTACAGATAAATCTATTCCATATAATGTTGACAAATTTGAAACAAAGAAAGATAAAAATCTGTTTGCATTAGTTGGTGAACAATGCACAATTATATCAAACTCAAAATCATCGGTTGGTTATATTATTCCTTTAAGCGGATTATCAATAGAGGGATTTAAAGAATTCCAAAGAATAATTTTTAAGCAAAGAGACAGCTGGAACATTTTTTACTCTGGTGACAGAAATCCCTCTGAATTATTCACAGGTGTAAAAATTCGTGCTGGGATATTCATCTCTCGTCCGCAAAGTAGTGGGAGAAAGTTTGTTACAAAATACATAAAGTATTACACAAGTGAACGCCCAATTTTATTCAATAAAATAAATTATACAGAATGTTTTGATTATATTTCTGCTCCAAAATTGGATAAAGAAATTGGCAAAAATGTAGTAACAAAAATATTTTCATTCGACAAGAAACTTAGTAGCGAATTTTATAAGGAAGAAAGCATCTATTACCATGCTGCACCTATTTATTGGTGTAAAGCCCTTATAAATTTGAAAATTCTAACCGAAAATAATTTAAATATCGCAGGTTCTTATAAAAAGATAGATATATCTAATAGATATAAAAATTTTGCGTTTATTCTCCTAAACTCGACATTATTCTTTTATTTTTGGATAGCTTTTTCTGATTGTTACAGCCTAACACAAAAGTATTTCTCAATGTTTAGAATACCAAATGTATGTGACAACAGCGAATTAAAAAAAGTTGCCAAAGAACTAAGCAATGATATGATAAAAATATGAGTGTGGCGGAGTATAACTACAAAAATAATGGAATGTGGAAAAGCCACGCGACTTTGACCCTTTTGGCCAAGCAGGATTTGCCCACCTTTGGCTACAATATGATTGCCCCTTTAAAGTCCTGGTGTTGGGGGTCAATTTTATTTTACCCTTTTAAAATTTCC
>NZ_JACJJG010000132.1 GCF_016899855.1 Marseilla massiliensis | reverse complement strand
CTGAACGGCGAATAATGCCCAATTCATCGGCGATTTTCCTGAAAATACGCTCTTCTGAAATGAAAAATCCGAACTTGCCGTGCCCCTTTTCCGCTATCGTTGAGGCGAAAGGATACTTCACTATCGACGCAAGCGTGGAGTAGGTCATGACGAAACCGCCGTCACGTCGCCCCTTGAAGCGGTGCGCCAGCAGGCGGAACGCATTGGCGTTACCCTCGAAGTGGGTGATGTCAGCCCAGAATCCGGGGCTTACCTTGTCTTTCAGCGAGCGTCCGTTGCCCTCGGTGAAAAACGTCTGTATTGCCTTTTCGCCCGAATGTCCGAACGGAGGGTTGCCCATGTCGTGCGCCAGACACGCCGTGCTGACGATTGTCCCGATTTGCGGAAACAGCGTATCAGCCAGTTCGGGACTGTGTTTCATCACGCCGTGGGCCACGTCGTTGCCAAGCGAAAGCCCCACGCTGGCCACCTCGAGGCTGTGGGTGAGGCGGTTGTGCACGAAGATACTGCCCGGTAAGGGGAACACCTGGGTCTTGTTCTGCATGCGCCTGAACGGCGCGGAGAATATCAGTCGGTCGTAATCACGCTTGAATTCGGAACGGTCGTCGTGGCGCATCGTGTGGCGATGCTCCTGTCCGAGCCGTTTGTTGGATATAAGTCGGTTCCAGTCCATCATGGTTCTAATTTTTATGTAGTAAGGAGTGAAGGCGTAAAGGAGTAAGTAGATATGTCTTTCTACTGTTTACTTATTGTTTAGTCGCTTATATCCACCGCTCTAATGCAAATCTACTTACTCCTTTTCTCCTTCTCTCCTTTTCTCCTTTTTACGTTGCAAAAGTAGTCTAAAATTGGCTAAAATCTTTCTTTTTACAAGTAATTTTGTTATTGTCTGAATATAAATCATTATTTTTGCAGCTTAAAAGAAAGTCAAGACATACAATGGTTAAGGTAAAGGTTATCAACAAGGGACATCAGCCGTTGCCGGCTTATGCCACCCCGCAAAGTGCCGGCATGGACCTCAGGGCCAATATAGGCGAATCAATAACGTTGCGCCCTATGGAACGGAAACTCATCCCTACGGGGCTATATATGGCTCTGCCCGCAGGCTATGAGGCCCAGGTGCGTCCGCGCAGCGGTCTCGCCCTGAAGCATGGAATAACCGTGCTGAATTCGCCGGGCACAATCGACGCCGACTATAGAGGCGAGGTAATGGTGCTCCTGGTTAACCTTTCGGCTGAAGATTTCGTCGTGAATGACGGCGAGCGCATAGCCCAGATGGTCATCGCACGGCATGAGACGGCCGTGTTTGCCGAGGTTGCCGAGCTCGACGAGACAGAGCGCGGAACCGGTGGCTACGGACATACGGGAGTGGAATAACGGCACGTCTCTCATTCGTAAGGATAAATGAAACGACAGATATTATATGTTTTAGCCTGCATGGCGGTAACCGTCATTATGGTCGGTTGCGGGAGCAAGGGCGTCGTGGCCGCGCAGCCGGAAGGCCGCAGTGTGCCCGTAATGCATCTGCCCGCCATCAGCCATAACGACAGCCTGCGCTTCAAGATGTATTATTATGAGGCCGTAAAGCAACAGATAAGCGGCAACTACGACGCTGCCTACGACCTTTTGGAGCATTGTATCGGTATCAATCCCAATGCCGCCGAGGCTTATTTCATGTTGTCTTTCTATGACGGCATACTGAAAGGAGACTCCGCCGCGTTTGCCGACGTCAAGAAAGCCTCCGAGCTTAACCCGACAAACAATGCATATCTCGAGCGCATCGGCGTGGGATATGTCAGCATGGGCAATCTTGACGAGGCCGTCAAGGCGTACGAGAAACTGTCGCGTAACAGTCCCGAACGCTCGGATGTGCTGGACTTCTTGGCGCAACTCTACAGCAGACAGAAGGATTATGACAAAATGCTTGACGTGCTGAACCGCATGGAAGCGCTTGAAGGCGCCAGTGAAGATCTTACCCTCGCCAAGATGAGGGTTTATTCTCTGCAAGGCAAGAAAGAGGAGGAGTATAACGAACTGAAGAACATGTCGGAGAAACATCCTAACGACATGAACTATCGCGTCATGCTCGGCAACTGGCTTTTGCAGAATGGCAAGCCGGACGAGGCAGGCAAATTGTACCTTGAAGTGCTGCAGGCTGAGCCCGAGAACATCATGGCCCGTATGTCGATGATAGACTATTACCGTACTTCGGGGCAGGCTATGCGTGCCGATTCGTTGCAGGAGGTGATGCTTGTCAGCCCGAAGACGCCTGTAGACGGCAAGATGGCGTTGATGCGTCAGGTCGTAGCCGACAACGAAAAGAATGGAGCCGACAGCACGCTGGTAATTGACCTGTTCAAGAAAATACTGAAGGAGCCTCAGGAAACGTCGGATATGGCCCAGCTGTATGCGGCTTACCTGACGCTGAAGAAAATGCCGCAGGATTCTATCTCGAAAGTCCTCGAGACGGTGCTTGCCATCTCTCCTGACAATGTAGCAGCAAGATTGCAGCTTATACAGGCGGAATGGAACAAGCAGGACTTCGACCGTGTAATCGAGCTTTCCAACCAGGCGCTCGACTATAGTCCGGATGAGTTGGCGTTCTATTACTTCCTCGGTTTTGCGTATATCCAGAAGGACGATGACGACAGTGCGCTGAAAGTGTTGCGCCGTGGGGTGAGTCAAATCAACGATCAGAGCAATCCGAGCCTTGTTTCCGACTTTTACGCCATTATGGGCGATATACTCCATGACAAAGGTGACGACAAGGGAGCTTATGCCGCGTATGATTCATGCCTGCAATGGAAGGATGACAATTACGGCTGCCTTAACAACTATGCTTACTATTTGTCGGTTGAAAACAAGGATTTGGACAAGGCCGCGCAGATGAGTTACCGTACGGTGCAGGCCGAACCGGACAATAGCACATTCCTGGATACGTATGCCTGGATACTGTTTATGCAGAAAAAGTATGCCGAGGCGCTGCAATATATCGATATGGCGGTGAAGAACGATACGACGAAAAGCGCCGTGATAATCGAGCATGCAGGGGATATTCACGCGGTAAACGGCGACATTGACGGCGCGGTAAAGTATTGGAATGAGGCCTTGAAGGCAGGAGCGGAGAACGAAACTGTATTGAGGCGTAAAATAAAACTTAGGAAATATGTTGAGAAATAAGTGCAGATTGTCAATCGTTACGGCGCTTGCGGCAATGTCGTTGCTCGTCGTTTCGTGCGGCAGCAGCAAGGCCCTGCAGGGCGGGACCAAGCCGACGAAGACAGAGAAAGTAACCCTGGATAATGCCGAAACCATGTCGCGCGACTTTCTCAGGAAGGTTTACGACAATGAGGTGTATGCCAACAGCATAACGTCTAAAATCAAGTTTACGGTCAATACCGGCTCCAAGGACATTTCGGTGTCAGGGTCTCTCAACATGAAGAAAGACCAAGTAATCCGCATTCAGCTCACTCCGTTCGGGCTTATGGAGGTAGGACGGCTGGAGTTCACCAAGGACTACGTACTCATAATGGACCGTATGAACAAGGAATATATCAAGGCTAGCTATGCAGACGTTGACTTCCTGCAGAAAAACGGGCTTGATTTTTATACCCTGCAGGCCTTGTTCTGGAACAAGCTTTTCGTTCCCGGTACGCAGAAAATAACGGATTCATCGCTCAAGAACTTCTCCGTTGCGTTCAATAACGCATCGTCAGACGCCGTTGTATCATACAAACGCGGCGACATGAGCTATGCCTGGAGCGCCGATAAGACAACCGCGCTGATAAAGAGTGTAGGCGTAACGTATGACGGTAAGACATCGGGCAATACGACAGTTACGTGCGACTACGGCAAGTTCAAGCCTCTCGGTACAAAGCTTTTCCCTACGGACATAACGCTGAGGCTCAAGACCGGAGCCGTGAAGAACGCCGACAAGATGTCAGTGAACATATCAATCAACAACCTTGACACGTCCGACGATTGGGACACGTTCACCACAGTGTCGGGCAAGTATAAGCAGGTGGACGTGCAAGACGTCGTGAAACGACTTATGAAGATGTAAATGAAACGACTCCTTATATTATTTTTGTCGATTATACTGGTGTTCCCTTCGTTCGCGCAAACAAAGAAGCAGACTACGCGAAAGAAGGCGAAGACAACCCGTGTGGCAAAAAAGAAAACCACTAAAAGCAAGAAAAAGACCGCTAAGTACTCAAATAATTCTATCAAGGGACTGCGTAACCAGCGTGCCGGAGTGCAGCGCAAGATAAAGGAGCAGGAGCGGCTTCTGCGTGCAAACAAGGCCGACGTAAAGAAAAGACTTAACAACCTGATGGTGCTTAACACGGAGATTGACCAGCACCAGAAGTCCATCGACGGGATACAGGAGGAAATAACGCACATCGACGGCAATATAAGCATGCTGAAAAGCCAGCTCGCCACGCTTGAGCAACAGCTTGAAGACCGCAAGGCCAAGTATATAAAGTCGGTGCGCTACCTTGCCGGCAAGCGTACCGTTCAGGATAAGCTGATGTTCATCTTCAGCGCAAAGAACTTCGCGCAGATGTACCGTCGCCTGCGCTTCGTGCGTGAATACGCGGCATACCAGCGCTCGCAGGGCGAGATGGTGAAGGCCAAGCAGCGCCAGATAGAGGAGAAGCATAAGGAACTGCAACGTGTCAGGGGACAGAAAAACACCCTTCTCGACAAGGGCAAGCAGGAGCATGCGGCCTTGCAGACCAAGCAGACCGAGCAGCAGAAGATGGTTAACACCCTGCAACGCCAGCAGAAAACGATACAGAAAGTCATTGCTGACCAGCGTAAGAAGGACGCAGAGCTGAACGCCAAAATCGACAAGCTGATAGCCGAGGAGATAGCCAGGGCCAAGGCACGTGCCGAAGCCGAGGCGCGGCGTAAGGCCGAAGCTGAGGCCGCCGCCAAGCGAAGGGCCGAGGAACTGGCCCGCAAGAAGGCCGAGGCCGAGGCTGCCGCGAGGGAGAACGCACGGCGTGTGAAGGAAGCCAGGGAGCGTGAAGAGCGCCTGAAAGCCGAGGCGCGCGAGGCCGCCAAGAAGGATGAGGCCGCCCGTAAGGAGGCTGAGCGCAAGGCGCGCGAGGCCGAGGAAGACCGCAAGGCGGCAGAGCGTAAGGCGCGTGTTGACGAAGAACGCCACGAGCGCGACGTTGAGAAGGCCACCAAGAGGGCCAAGGCTGCCGTAGAGATGGACAGCCAGGACCGCAAGCTGAGCGGCAGTTTCGAGCGCAACCGTGGCCGTCTGCCCATGCCGTTGGCCGGTTCGTGCAGGATAGTAAGCCACTTCGGACAGTACACGGTGCCCGGTCTGCGCAACGTAAGGCTCGACAACAAGGGTATCAACATACAGGGACAGTCGGGCGCGGCGGTGCGTTCGGTGTTCAACGGCGAGGTAAGCGCCGTGTTCAACTTCGACGGAAGCATGATTGTCATGGTGCGCCACGGCGACTATATCTCAGTATATTGCAACCTCGCCACGGTCAGCGTGAGTCGCGGACAGAAGGTAAGCACGGGCCAGGCGCTCGGTACTCTCGGCGGCGACAACATCCTCCAGTTCCAGCTGAGGCGCGGAACGGCCAAGCTGAATCCCGAGAGTTGGCTGAGGTGAGAATATAAAGAATGAATTATCGGGAGTAAACCGAAGTTGTGCTCCCTGCCGTTCGCCGGAGTTAACGGACATCTGCCATGTATCTTAACAGGGGCACTTGTCCGTTAACTCCGGCTAATTTTTGTATTAAAAGCACGTGAATTAGGTATTACCTTATCCTGAACTCACGTTAATTCATTATTTTTCTGCCATGTCAAAATTATATAATTTCTTTTGTTTTGATGTCGTTTTGTCATTTTGGAAATGCACGTATTCTTCTTCGTTTTAGACTTTTTACGTGATAAGACAAGGCGTTCCGTATGGCGGAAAACCATGAAATGTTGCACACATAGCCATGCTGTGTGCAATAATCGAGGGCGGTTTTGGCGCTAAATCATGGCTTGCGGCGGTGGCGAAGACCGTCAATCGGGCTGTTAAAGGCCGTCTTTGATGAAGCGAAAGACGGCCTTTTAGGCTGCGTTTCGCCGTCTGATGTTGCACGTTTAACGGTCGGATTGATGTAATCAGTTGGCGTATAGCATGTTAATTTTGCACACGTTTCTTGCCGTTATTCGGTCGCTGGCCGGATGAAACGCAGAATGTCGCAAAACAACACGCTATGTAGAAATCAATGTGTAAACGAAAATGGTTGATTACCTGACGTTTTGACATGTCTTGTTATGGTGCGCGTTGCGGTGTGCCCTCTCGCAGTGCGCCGTGGCGACGGTGGGCGAGGGCAGGACAGGCGCTTGCGGAAGGCCCTGCCGACGGCTGCGTATATTTTTCCGACAAGCCGGAAAAATGTCAGCCAAAATTGCAGTAAAAGAAAAAAAATGATTACTTTTGCGCAATAATAAGGTACGAGGTTTTATGCAAGATAAACTCAGAATCATCATCAGCGGAGGCGGTACGGGAGGCCATATATTCCCCGCCGTTTCCATAGCCAACGCCATACGGGCCAAATATCCCGACGCCGACATCCTTTTCGTGGGCGCTCTCGGGCGTATGGAGATGCAGCGCGTGCCCGACGCGGGCTACCGTATCATCGGCCTG
>NZ_JACJJG010000131.1 GCF_016899855.1 Marseilla massiliensis | reverse complement strand
TTTGCTTCCAACCTGATTGCAGGGCTTATCGCATACAACCTGCTTCCTAAGAAACCGTCACTCAATATTGACATCATTGATAAAAGCAGGCTTATTGCATAAGATTATTATACCGAACTCACGTTATATAATATTCTTACCGACGCAAAATCAAGTGTAAAAGCGGTTAAGGATTTCATGGTCGGTGAAGACAGGCTCAATGTAATGGCTATAACAAAAATATCAGAAGCCGACATTAATGAAGCAAAAGATGAGCTTATAAATACCTGTACCGACATCTGTAAAGAAATAAACACTACCACTCACCTTGCTGTCTGGAGAAGATATCTCAGAACTGTTTGGCTGCATATATAAAAAGGTGAAAAGGTGAGGGAGTGAAAAGGTAAAAAATGAAATTAAGGATGCAAGACAGTGAAAAAACGGCATAACAACCAATCTTCAAATATAACCATAACTTCTGAAGCCATATTCAAGAAAAGGTGGCAGAAATTTCATCATCCCACTATGGACGTAAATGGTGACGTGACTTTTTATTACGGTGTCTACAAGCAATTCCATGACATCGCAAAGGGAAGTGCCAGGAATATGAACGAATATTACCTGCTCCAATTGGTTCTGCTTGTCGAAAATACAGTGTCCGTCGATATTGATTCCTCTTATAGTGTAATTTACAGGAATTTGGGCAACATGGCTTTTTATTGGTGTGACAAGTTGGATCTATCAACAAAAGACACTAACCTTCTTTATAATGCCTTCACCCAAGCCGTAGCCGATGCACCCGAAAGCAGCCTGAAACAGTGGATTAAGGAATGTGTTTTGTCAGGTGATTTCCAAAGGTTGAAAGATGTAGCTCTTTATTTCGCCATTCAGGACAAGACAGTAAAGAGAATATATCCCAACCTACAATACAGAAAAGACGCATTCTTGGAGCTTGTTGGTGGTGATAATGTCAAGGCAAAAGAAATGCTTGAATCCGACTTGGCTTTCAACTGGCATGATAAGGAAGGTGGTACATTGCTTTCAAGAATTGCCGAGAGTTTCAGGATGGATGAGGATGGAAGGGACGTGATTGCAAACCTGAAAACTGTTCATCCCATGTCGTTGGATTCCTACCTGCCGTTTGAAAGCAAAGATGGCGGATATACAGTTACGGTAATGAAAAAGGACAATACGACCCTTGATGTCATATTTCCAGCCCATGTCTCAAAAAGGAAGATTGCGGATATGTGTTTTGTCGGCCAGCTTGTTACATATCTCGGGAAAACATACGTCAATGGCCCTGTAGTATGGTTGGATAAAAACGAATTCGACTTATGGGACAGCGACATTTTCTGGGATAAGATACATGAAGATGAGAAAGAGGATTCAAGACATAAGTTCTTCACCACAAAGTTCGGAAATAAATACACCATGTACCAAGATCTTTACGATGAATTTGATAAGGACATCAACGGTTTCTATACTGATGAACCGAACATTCTTGACTTTCTGAATTGGCTCGTTCCTGAACATTCCCTTAGCTCAAAATAATAGGCTTTACAAATATACGGAATCATGTAATATTGTGAATGTAGGTGTATTCAATTCTTTGTAAAAATAAAAACGATATAATTAGCACAAAATAATATGAACAAAGACACAAAAATTGCAGTAGCTGGAACTGGTTATGTAGGTCTAAGTATAGCGACCCTTCTCAGCCAGCATCATCACGTAACGGCAGTAGATGTAATTCCTGAAAAAGTAAACCTGATAAACCAACGTAAGTCACCGATTCAAGATGATTATATTGAAAAATACCTGGCAGAAAAGGACCTGAACCTGACAGCAACAACAGATGGAGCAAAAGCATATTCTGACGCAGATTTTGTGGTCATTGCAGCACCGACCAATTACGACCCTGTAAAGAACTATTTTGACACAAGCCATGTTGAAGAGGTTATTGAGTTGGTCAAGAGCGTCAATCCCAATGCTATAATGGTTATCAAAAGCACCATTCCTGTCGGCTATACTGAAATGATAAGGAAGAAGATGGATACCGACAATATCATTTTCTCACCCGAATTCCTACGTGAAAGTAAGGCTCTGTATGACAACCTTTACCCAAGTAGAATAATAGTTGGTCGACCAGAAGGCGATGAAAGGTTGGATAAGGCAGCCCATGAGTTTGCCGCATTGTTGCAGGAAGGAGCAATCAAGGAAAATATTGATACCCTATTCATGGGTACTACCGAGGCTGAAGCAGTAAAACTCTTTGCTAATACCTACCTTGCCTTACGTGTTTCCTACTTTAACGAGCTTGACACCTACGCCGAAATGAAGGGGCTTGACACACAGGCTATAATCAATGGTGTATGTCTTGACCCACGTATTGGAACACATTACAACAACCCGAGTTTTGGCTATGGTGGTTATTGTTTACCGAAAGATACGAAACAGCTTCTTGCCAACTACGCAGACGTTCCTGAAAATCTAATCCAGGCAATAGTAGAAAGCAATAGGACAAGGAAGGACTTTATCGCAGACCGTGTTCTCCACAAAGCCGGTTATTATGATTATTACAACCGTGGCGATTTTAACCCATCAGAGGAAAAGAAGTGTGTCATCGGCGTTTACCGTCTTACAATGAAATCAAACTCGGATAACTTCCGCCAATCATCAATCCAAGGCGTAATGAAACGTATCAAGGCAAAAGGAGCAGAAGTAATCATCAATGAACCCACACTTGAAAATGGCAGCACATTTTTCGGTAGCAAGGTGGTGAACAATCTCGAAACATTCAAGCAACAAAGTCATGCTATCATTGCCAACAGATATGATTCTTGTCTGGATGATGTGAAAGATAAAGTTTACACAAGGGATATTTTTAGGAGGGATTAAAAATTTATATTTTTCGTTTTTATTGATTCAAATGTGTATCTAATAATGTCGCAATCATCAGAAAAAAGCGAACGCATTGCAAAAAACACGTTACTGTTGTATTTGAGAATGCTGTTCTTAATGCTTGTCACACTCTACACCAGCCGAATAATTCTCAATGTGCTTGGGGTTGAAGATTATGGTATATATAATGTTGTGGGTGGCGTAGTTGCGATGTTCTCTGTAATTTCGGGATCTCTTTCTGCTGCAATCTCACGTTTTATAACATATGAACTTGGAAAAGGGGATAAGAGGAGGTTAGTTAAGATATTTTCCACATCGGTAAACATTCAGTTTGGGTTAAGTCTAATTATAGTATTGCTGGCAGAAACTATAGGTTTGTGGTTCCTCAACTATAAGATGAATATTCCAGACGAAAGGATGACGGCTGCAAATTGGGTCTTGCAATTTTCAATACTTACATTCATCGTCAATCTCATAAGTGTTCCTTACAATGCTTGTATAATAGCACATGAGCGAATGTCGGCATTTGCATATATAAGCATATTAGAAGCAATCAGCAAATTAGGAATAGCTTTCTTTATAAAGATCTCTCCAATTGATAGACTCATCTTTTATTCATTGTTAATTTGTTTTGTGTCTATTCTTATTCGTTTTACATACAGTTGGTATTGTAAAAAGAATTTCTCTGAGTGCCATTACCATATGATTCTCAACAAATCATTACTAAAAGAAATGTCAAGTTTTGCAAGTTGGAATTTTATAGGCTCTGCTGCTGGCATTCTTAGAACTCAAGGAATAAATGTTGTCTTAAATCTTTTCTTCACTACAGCTGTAAATGCAGCTAGAGGTATATCGGTTCAAGTAAACACTGCAGTAACAAGTTTTGTTAATAACTTCATGACGGCTTTAAATCCCCAGATAACTAAATCATACGCTTGTGGGGATTTTATTTATATGAACAAATTAATATATCAAGGATCTCGGTTATCTTTTTATTTGCTGTTATTTCTTTCATTGCCTATTATAATAGAAACGGAAACTATTCTAACTTTATGGCTAAATATTGTCCCTAAACATACCATCATTTTTGTCCAATTAATACTTATATTTGCGATGTGTGAAGCCATTTCAGGTCCGTTGATAACAGCTATGCTTGCAACAGGAGATATCAAAAAGTACCAAATAATAGTTGGAGGAACCAACCTTTTAAATCTCCCTATATCATATTTTTTGTTTAGATTCTATGATTTTACTGATTTCCCAGAAATTGCATTAGTCGTTGCAATTATTTTATCTGTTATTTGCCTATTTCAAAGATTATGGTTGCTAAAGAAGATGATAAACCTTGATTATATTAGTTTTCTTACACAAGTAATTCTTAATGTAGCATTGGTTGCTCTAGTTTCATTTTGTATCCCATTTTTTGTTCATTTGTTGTTACCAAATACAACTTTACTTTCTGTTGGTAATATTATAAATAGTTTTATATGTTCTGCTATTTCAATCCTTTATGTAGGCTGTAAGAAGAAAGAAAGACAGTTTGTATTTACTAAAATAAAAGGAATTCTTTCCATTATCAAAAAGCATGGAAAATAAAAAAATCTTATTATTAGGAGGAACAGGAACTTTGAGTTATGCAGTTCTAAAAGAGTCATTAAATAAAGGTTATTGTGTATATGTCATGAATAGGGGCTCTAACAATGAAGGACTGCCCAGAAATGTAAAAATCATAATATGTGATTTTAAAGATAAAAAAGCTCTTGAATACACATTCGCAGATAAAAGGTTTGACATAATTGTGGATTTTCTTTCTAGGGAGCCTTCTGATATAATAAGGGCATATGATGTTTTCGCAAATAAATGCGAACAATATATTTTCATTTCATCTGCTTGTGTTTTCAAAAGGGATGATGAAAATCTTCCAATAAAAGAAGATTCTCCTAAGCCCAACGAAACATGGTCTTATAATACATTAAAATATGAGTGTGAACTTAAATTGCAAGAGTTAGCACGTTCTGCGTCATCATATTTTACAATTATACGCCCATATATAACATATAATAATGAGCGTATCCCATTAGGAATAACTCCTGCATATAAATATCATAGAACTATAATTGAACGCATAAAATCTGGAAAACCTTGGTTTTATTGGGACGATGGGAAAGCTATCACAACCGTCACATATTCAGAAGATTTTGCGATAGGGACTGTTGGCCTATTTTTTAATGCTAAAGCTATAAACGAGGATTTCAATATTACTACCTCATTTTGTTATACACAAAAAGAAATAGTTGAACTATTATTCACTAAGCTCGGAGCAACACTCAATGTAGCAAATATAGATTCTAAAGTATTAGCCAACATTTTGCCTGAATTTCGTGGAATACTTCTTGGGGACAGGGCGCTTGATGCAAAATTTGACAACAGCAAGATTATATATGCTGTTCCTCATCTTCAATTTAAGACTACACTAGACGAAGGCTTAGATCATGTCATTGATTTTTGGGAAAATTGTAAAAGTTATAAATATGATTATGCATTTGATGCAAGGATTGATAAGATGTTAAATCAAATTGGAATTAAATGCAACTATATAAGATATCCTAATTCCCACTCAAAATCAAAGCTTATTTACTTTATATATAGATATTTCCCTTTGAATCTAGCTAGGAGGTTGTCAAAATGGATATAAGTAGGCATAAATGTTATGTTTTTACAAAACATAAAGATACTTGTTCTGGATGTGGTGCATGTAAACAAGCCTGTAAATTTCATGCCATTTCCATGATTTCGGATAACGAAGGCTTCCTTTTCCCTGTTCTTAATAAAGACAAATGTATTGAATGTGGAACATGTGATAAAATTTGTCCATGTGTTGGAAACAAGAAAGAGAATGCAACACAAGAACAATCCTGTTATATTGCAACAACAAAGCGGAAAGATTATTACCAAGAAAGTGCATCTATAGGAATATGCACCATGGTATCTAAATATATTATATCAAATGGAGGATACGTTTTTGGAGAACACCATGTCAAATTGCTGGTCTTAAGTCTTTCCTACGTAAGGAATATGCCAATCTTTATACTATAGATCTTATATGTCATGGAGTTTTTAGCCCTAAACTAATGCCGCTAGAGGTCAATTATTGGGAGAACAAGTTGAAAGGTAAAATCAAGAATTTCCGTTTCCGAAGTAAACGTGTTTTCAAAAATCAAAATGGAGGAATGGTAAATTTTGATTTGACAAAAAAGAATAAAGTTATTCATATTGAACGTTTTGCCAAAAGCTCTCCATCATATAGATGTTTTGCTTATGCAGGAGATAACAATAGTTACAATTTAAGATTATTTTGTTATTCCTGCCTGTTTAAAGCAAAAAGTCGTTATGGTGATCTTACTGTAGGAGATCCATGGTTTATTAATGATACTTGCATCACAAACCCGATTCTTAAGTCAAGCAATGTAATAAGAACATTGTATTCTGTAAATACAACTAAAGGTATTTTTCTTAAAAAGGCAATTATCCCTTTCTTGATAGAAGAAAAACTATCATGGAACTTATCATTTTGCCAACCAGCTGTTCATGCCACAAAGCGTTTGATACCTCCCTTACGAGAAATATTATATTCAAAGCTTGATACCACTGATTATGGCGAACTTGTTGAACACTTGTTAAATTGTGATTTAGATCTTGCTCAAAAGAAATTTGAGAGCAAATACAAACTTTATATTATAAAAACAATCATAAAAAAACGTGAGTTCGGTATAAGAAAACGATTGAAAAAGTTGTGGGAATGAGATATTTTTAGTACCTTTATAGTTGATAATC
>NZ_JACJJG010000130.1 GCF_016899855.1 Marseilla massiliensis | reverse complement strand
ACCTCATGGAGTTCCCAGTGAGCGAGGAAGAGTAAATTTCTTAGGAGTTAAGAAGTTATGGAGTAAAGGAGTTAAGACAAATGCCCTGTTGAATGAATAATTAATTATGAAAAATGAATAATCAAGTTTGCCTGTTCAGGCAATGATTTCTTCACTCTTAATTTTTCACTTTTCACTTAACAAGTCATTTATCTTAACTCCTTTACTCCATAACTTCTTAACTCCTGAAAACAACAAAATATAAAAGCAATAACCTTAACTTAAACATTAAATAATCATGAGTCAGAGAAGCAAGGTGCGCCACGCGCAGCGTGAGGCACGTGAAGAGAAACAAGCAAAGAAAGTAGTTACATGGATATTCGCGGCACTTATTGTGTTAGCGGTCATCTTCATTGCGGCTGCAATGTTCATGTGATGAGGTATGAGTGGTCTTGAGATAGAGCGCAAGTTCCTTGTCCATAAGGACGGGCAGCCATACAAGAAACTGGCGTATGCCGCCAGCCGGATAACGCAGGGATACATCTGCGCCGACCGTGGGCGTACCGTTAGGGTGCGCATGCGCGACAATCGAGGGTTCCTGACAATCAAGGGACCGTCAGACCCGGCAGGAACTACGCGCTATGAGTTTGAAAAAGAGATTACCCTTGACGAAGCACGGCAACTTATGAAACTGTGTCTGCCAGGGGTAATCGACAAGACCCGTTATCTCGTAAGGAGCGGAGGGCATGTCTTTGAGGTAGATGAATTCTACGGAGAAAACGACGGTCTGGTAATGGCAGAGGTGGAACTGGGTAGCGAAAACGAGCCTTTTACAAAGCCTGACTTCATTGCCGACGAAGTGACTGGCGACCGCCGGTTCTACAACTCGTCGCTTATGGCCATGCCGTTCAGTGCCTGGCGCGATACCTTGCCGCCAGAATTCCGATGACGGCGGCAAGCGTCACGCCTACTGTATTTGCCGCGAAGTCGAGCCAGTCGCCGCTTCGCCGTCCGCCGGTACACGTCGCCTGAAGTATCTCGATAAGTCCGCTCATAAGTACGGGGGCAAGCCATGCCCATACGAAAAGCCGTCCCGAATTTAGCTTTTTGTGTGTCCTGAGGTATTCAATCCAGATGGTCAGGCATGTTCCGAGATACATAACGATATGCGTCCATTTGTCTATGAAGGCCACGTTGTCAAGCGGCGTATGCGGTGTTGTGCAGAAACACAGGACCCAGATTGTTGCCAGAAACAGGCAAGAAACTGGATATTTTCTTATCAAATGGATGTTTATTTTCATTTCTAATGATGTTTTTGCTGCAAAAGTAAGATGTTTTTCTTACATTTGCAATCAGTTAATCAATAAAAACGAGAATATTTTTCATCTCCCGTCAAACGTCCATCCGTATGTCAAGTGGCGGCGAGGCGTTGATGGAACATCTATCAGGAAAGGATTAAGACATGACTCAACTTGAAAGGGCGAGCTTCGGAAGTAAGCTTGGTGTGATACTTGCCACGGCAGGTTCGGCCGTCGGTCTTGGTAATGTATGGAGGTTTCCGTACATGGCCGGCGAGTATGGCGGGGCGGCGTTTATAGTCATATACGTAGGCTGCGTGCTGCTGTTCGGCATTCCGTGTATGGTCAGCGAGTTTATAATAGGCCGTCACGCGGCTTCCAACACGGCCCGGGCGTATCGTTCGCTGGCTGGGGGAACGCCTTGGGCGGCCATCGGTTATTTCGGCGTTTTTACCGGATTGCTTATCACGAGTTACTATGCCGTGGTGGCGGGATGGTGCCTTCAGTACATAGCGGCGTCATTGTTAGGCCAGCTCCACGGTTCGCCAGAGTTCTTTGCGGAATATTTCGCCACGTTCGAGAAAGACCCGTTCAAGCCTGTATTCTGGACAGTGGCGATATTTCTAATCACTCATTACGTCATAATTCACGGCGTTCGTGGCGGTATAGAGAAGGCTTCCAAGCTGCTGATGCCTGCCCTGTTCGTGCTGCTGCTTATCGTCGTTGTGTCGGCATGCCTGCTTCCGGGTGCTTTTGAGGGTGTGAAATTCCTTTTCAAGCCAGATTTTTCTAAAGTCGGAGGTGATGTTTTCCTCGGCGCGTTGGGGCAGTCATTCTATTCTTTGAGTATCGGCATGGGGTGTCTATGCACCTATGCGTCGTATTTCAGCCGTCAGACCAACCTGATGAAGTCGGCCGTGCAAATCGGCGTTCTCGATACTTCCGTGGCCATCCTGGCCGGACTTATGATATTCCCGGCGGCCTTTTCCGTAGGCATTAATCCCGACTCTGGGCCTTCGCTTGTGTTCATCACGCTGCCCAACGTGTTCCAGCAGGCCTTCGCCTCGCTGCCCGTAGTGGGCTATGTGGTGGGTTTTGCCTTTTACGCTCTGCTGGCATTGGCGGCCATAACGTCGCTCATCTCGCTCCATGAGGTTACTACCGCGTTCATACATGAGGAGATGCACACTACCAGGAAGCGTGCCGCATGGACGGTTACGATACTCTGCTCGGTGATAGGCGCCGTATGTTCGTTGTCGTTGGGCAAGCTCGACTTCCTTAAAATCGGCGACCGTTCGCTGTTCGATTTCTTCGATTTCATTACAGGACAGGTGATGTTGCCCGTCGGCGGTTTCTTCACTTGCCTGTTCGTGGGCTGGTATTTGCCGCACAAGATGGTGCGTGACGAGTTTTCCAACTGGGGCACCCTGCGTGGCAAACTGTTCCATACCTACCTCTTTTGCATCAAGTTCGTATGCCCGATTTGCATCCTTATGATATTCCTTCATCAGTTCGGTTGGATATGATATGCTGCCGCCGGGGATTGGCGTAAGGCTTGCCCCGGCGGTATTTGCCGCTATGGCATAATGCCTTACGACCTTAGATGTTATACAGATGAAAAGCTTTTTTTATCTTCAACGTGCCGACCGCTATGCGTTAATAGCCCTTCTGGCTGTTGTCGTGGCGGCTGTAGGACTGCTACTTTATCTTGGTAAACCCGGCGAGACGGCGTCGGCTGTTGCCGTCGACAGTACCGCTGTTGACTCTGCCGGCGTGGGGCCGGGCAGAGTACGGCCCCACGCCGTGCGTTATTATGCCGTTGAGGGCCGCCGCGCGGAGCTGTTCGCCTTTGACCCTAACACTGCCGACAGTACCGAACTGTTGCGTCTCGGCCTTGCACCTTGGCAGGTGAGGAACATCTATAAATACCGCGCCAGTGGCGGCATATACCGTAAGCCGTCCGACTTTGCCCGCCTTTACGGGCTTACAGTGGGGCAGTACAAGGCTCTTGAACCGTATATACGGATATCGCCCGACTACCGTCCGGCTGCCGGGCTGGCGGTAGCTGAAACACGTGACATGTATGTGCGCGATACGCTCAGGTATCCTTTGAAACTGAAACCGGGCGAGCATGTGTCGCTAAATGCCGCCGATACGTCGCTGCTTAAGCGTGTGCCGGGCATAGGCAGCGGCTTCGCCCGTGCCATAGTGGGCTACCGCGAGAGGCTGGGCGGGTATTACAGCGTGTCGCAACTGCTTGAAATCAGCGGCTTTCCGCAGTCGGCCCTGCCTTATTTCGACATCGGCACGGCCCGGTGCCGGCGGCTGAACGTGAACACGGCTACGCTGAGCCAGCTGCGGCGTCATCCGTACATAGGTTTTTACAGGGCGAAAACCATAGTTGACCACCGCCGCCTTCACGGCATTATACGTTCGCTGTCGGAGCTTGGCCTGTACAAGGACTTTACGCCTGAGGCGGTGGACAGGCTGAGCCATTACGTAGAGTTCTGATGCGTATCGGCGTTTATAAGATTACCGTTTTTGATTGATTTTATGCCGTGATATAACCATCGGCAATGCAACTGGATTTCGGATGAAACTCAAAAGGCCGTCTTTTACGTTCCGAAAGGCCGCCAATCGCATGCTGAAAGGCCGCCTTTTGCAATATAAAAGACGGCCTTTTGTAACGCCTTGGGCGTCAGTGCGTTATGCGCTTTGGCATAACAGCGCTTACTGTTTATGCATACCAATGTCCGGGATAGTAGGTCCCGCCGTCGTGGCCGGCGTCCGACCATGCGTGAGGATGGTGCGGACGGTGGTGGCGCGGAGGCTTGTCGCGGTGGTGTTTCTTGTGGTGTGGACGTCGCGGACCATCCCTGTGGATTACGCAAGAACTGAATGCCAACGACATGCATAGTGCCGCAATGGCCGTTACCGATAGGGTTATTCTTTTCATAATACGGCGTGTTTTAGGTTTAACTTTTTACAAATATAGTGATTTTTATCGACATTCTATATATTTGACCCGTCAAAACGCCCGATGTAAAGTCGGTGAAACATTATTTAATAAATTTAATAAGTAGGCAGTGACATTTATACATTGATTGTTCCTACCCAGCTTGAGCGCATGGCGGCAGGCGGCTGGGCTTGCACGGGTGTGTGTCCTGCCGCGGTATTCTTTCCGCCAAGGCGCGGCGATTGGCCCTGGCGTATAAATTTTTTCGGCGTTTCATAGTTCCCCTTCCTCGTTTTTTTATATTTTTGCCGATATAAAAATCAAGCATATTCCCGATATGATAAAGTTCAAGGATGTTACCGTTGCCGACAAGGCCCTTATACAAAGCTTTACTCTTTGGGGCGAGCGGCAGAACTGCGACCTGTCGTTCGCCAACCTCATAAGTTGGAGATTTCTTTATAATACCCAGTTTGCCGTAGTAAACGATTATCTCGTGTTCCGCTTTTACGCCGGCCGCCATCTCGCATATATGGCCCCGGTAGCGCGCCCAAAGCAGCGGCCGGACGGCACGATGAGGGTAGAGCCGTGTGATGAATGCTCGGCAGAGGTTATCCGCGCCATGCACGACGACGCCATAGCCATGGGGCATCCTTTCCTCATGCTCGGCGTGTGCAACTACATGCGCGACGTAATCGAGACGCATTTTCCTGACGTGTTCGATATAAAGACTGAACGTGATTACAGCGATTATATATATGAAAGGGATAAACTCGTGAACCTGTCAGGCAAGAAACTGCAGAGCAAGCGCAACCATATCAACAAGTTCAAGAGCCTGTATCCCGACTACGAATACCGCGAGCTTACGCCCGAACTGATACCTCAGTGTCTTGAACTGGAGCGCCAGTGGCGCTCGGCTGCCGTCGGTGACGGTGGTGACGGACAGGAAGATGACCTGTCGGAGGAGCTGCGCTCGATGACGCGTGCATTCAACCGCTGGAGCGAACTGGGGCTTTTCGGCGGCTCGATATTCGTCGGCGGCCGCATGGTGGCTTTCACGTACGGCTGCCCGATCAACCATAATACCTTCGACGTGTGCGTAGAGAAGGCCGACGTGAACTATGAAGGGGCCTTCAGCATTATCAACCAGGAGTTTGCGAAGCATATTCCCGAGCAGTACTTTTACATAAACCGTGAGGAGGACTTGGGTGACGAAGGCCTGCGAAAGGCCAAGCTATCGTACCGTCCGGACATCCTTCTGGAGAAAAACTCGGTGATGGAGAAGCGTCCGCTGGCCGACTTCGAGGACCAGGAGCGTATCCTGCGCGAGACGAAAGACATCTGGCGCACAGTGTTCGGCGACCCGGAAGATTTCGTTGAGTTGTATTTCTCCAAGGTGTACAGGAGCGAGTACAACGTGTGCTGCCAGCTTGGCGGGCGTGTAGTGGCGGCCTTGCAGACACTGCCTTACCGCATGCTGTATCGTGGGCGCGAAATTAATACTGCTTATATGAGCGGCGTATCGGTATTGCCGGAGTTCCGTCGTCAGGACATCGGCAACAACCTGATGAAGCAGGCGCATTTCCGTCTGTACCATAGTGATGTGGTGTTCGCCTCGCTGATACCGGCAGAACCATGGCTGTATGAATGGTACGGAAAGTGCGGCTATGCCCGTATTATAAAATGTACGCCGCCACCCGTTGACGCCCTTGCCGTGGATTTTGATGAGTTCGACCGTGTGCAGCGTTCACGTAACTGTGTTCTCCTACATGATGAGGCCGGATTTGAGGTTATACGTGAGGACATACGCCTGGCCGGGAAAGACTATGTGCCGCAAAGCGGGAATATCGACGGCATGTTACGCGTCGTCAATGCACGTAAGGCATTGCGCCTGTATGCCGAAACGCATGCGGATGAACACTTGTCGATACGTGTTGACGGTGACGCTGACATTCCAATGAACAATGCGTATTACATAATAAGCGGTGGTAAGGTAAGGCAGACTGACGAGCCTGATCCGTCGGCAGTGAAGATGTCAATTAATGGACTTGCCGAATTTATTTTCAAGGATGAAAACGCTGAAATGAACTTCATGCTTAACTGAATATAAGCATATTATTTGCGTTTCCGCATTATTTTTGCGTGGCTTCAGCCTCGAGTCAATGGTCGGAAAATAATATTCTGCTCGTTGATTCGAGGCTTTTTCTTTAACTGATTCCATAAATCTGTCTGTTTTATTCTGGCTAAAGCCTTATTTGCCCCTGAGGAACAAATGAACATATTGCCCTATAATATAATAATGTGGAAAGCCCCTTTTGTGACGTTTTATTTGTAAACGTATGTTAAAATACGGTATTATTTAAAACTTTTTCTTGAAAAGGTTTGGTGGTAATGTGAAAAGTGTGTACTTTTGCATCCGCTTTTCAGGGGTTGCCCCTGGGGAAGTAAAAAGTTCTTTGAAATGATGACACAGGCGAGGAGCAGCGGCCGCCGGATATGAAGAAGGCGGTTGTCATGCC
>NZ_JACJJG010000012.1 GCF_016899855.1 Marseilla massiliensis | reverse complement strand
CGGACGAAACTCAGCAGCGATTACCTACCGTTGTTATGTGGTGTGACGAACAAAGCGTTGCAGGCTTCATTTTTTTCGTTTCCATACCACAAAATTCTTTGTTGGTTCCTTAATTTAGTTCTTGTTTCTATGGAGGAGTTTATCACCGCTTTATAAGTATAAAACCTCCAATCCGCTGCAAAGATAGTAAAAACAGCCGATTTAAAGTACTTCTGGCCGACTTTTTTGATGAAATTTTATCCTTGATGTTTGACTAAAACATGCATTGTTTGACTAAAAACGAACAACTCATAAACTAAGGTATTGATATTAAGCATTTTACAAAATATCACCGCTTCATACTTATAAAACAGCCACGTTAATCAAACATCGAGCGTATGAAGTTGAAGAGTATAGGACAATCTGGTTGCTTGATGTATTCCGAAACGATGTAGTCAACAGAATACTTGTGTATAATCCGGAAATACAGTGTACCATTCCTTGCCCTCTACGGTTGATGGGCGAAACTTTATCCTTACCGATGCCATATACCTTCGTTATAGTCGTTAATTATCCGTTATTTTACTAGTCGTTTTAAAGTGTTCTGCAAAAGGCCGTCAATTGGTTTGTAAAAGGCCATCAATCACCACTCAAAAGACGGCAAATCGCAATGCAAAAGGCCGTGAATTGAAACCCCTCCCCATCATGCTTGTCCGGAGAATGACAGGGAGAGGCCAACATTGCAGTCTTCATCCACGTTCAATCATCCCAATCACAGCCGTTCTTGATTACGTCGAACAACAAATCCTTATAAATTTTTGATTGGCCGTGAAATCGTCGTATGCGTTGAACAATATGGCATATACCAGCCCTGGAGCAACTTGTTTGACCTGTGGGTCTTGAATGTTTATCATTTCGTCATTTCTCTGATTATCAATAAATTACATTAAACAAACAGTTCCCGTAAGGACAAGGCAATGGCTTAGCAAGAAAAAGTCGCCCTCAATCCTGCCTTACAAATCAATGTAAGTATGCCATGCCTTGTTTTTCAGCTACGGTCCTGTACTATTCCACAGCAGCCTTGCTTTTCTTGCGTGTTTTCCGTGTCCGTGAAGATGTTGCAACCTCCGCTGCAACCATTGCGTCGTATTCGTCGCTTGCCTTTTGTGCCAGACCGGTGAAATCCTGCTCCTTACCATCTGTTTCCACAGCCTGTAAGAACAGCATCCATTCCTTCTTCAGGCATTCGGTCTTTTTGTCCACCGTATCCTCATCCATGGCGGCCTTCATCTTCACTTCGGGAATTGACGTTATGAACAGCAAGAGCAGATGCATAGTGCTGGCCTTACTCTCGTCTACAACGGAATTGTAGGCAGAAATCATCATGTCAATGATGGCACTGTTATGCTTCATCTTAGGTTCATGCCTGCAACCCACCTGTATGGCCCTGCGGATTTTGTCTCCACGCTCTATTTCCGCTTGTGTACCCCTCAACTCGTCGGTCAGGCTTCCCTCCAGCACTGCCTTCTCAAGTTTTGCTTTCTTGTAGCCGTCAGTAAGCTTGTATATTTTCCATGCCCCACGGGTTGACATACCATCCTCTGCAACACACTTGTTCACCCTGCTTATTACTGTATCATCACCGTCACTCATGGATTCGACGAAGCGCTTGGTGTCGTTGCAGGTCCATCTCTTTACAATCAGGTTGCGTTCAGCCAGTACGGATCTTACGTCTGTCCCTTCAGGTATGGCAATTTGCTTGACCCCAGCCTTCACGGGAACAGCCTTCGTGCTTGCGTCGGAATAGTACAGTTCCAGGGCCTCGTTCCTGTGCTGACCATCAATGATTGCATAGCAGTATTCAATGCCTTCGGTCTGCAATGTCAGCTTGTTTCCATCCCTGTCGTGCAATGCGATCCCATCCTCCAGCAAGTCGATAGCCTGAAGCACGGATATGTCGTCGAACATCGTGTGCACACGCTTAAAGGACTCTTTCAGGTTCTTAACGTGGGACTTCGATATTTTGCGGTTGTCGTCAATATACACCAATTTTAGCCCAGCTTGGTAAAGCTCCATGTAGTCCACTGACACCCCGTTGCTTAATGCGACCATCAACTTTTGCCTTAGCTCCTCGCTTTGAACAATATTGATGCCTCCAAGGGGCTTTGTTTCTGATGCATCCTGACGCAGCATACCTGTCTGTGCGCCACAGTTACCAACAGGCGTGACGCTACCCTGTGCCATAAGGCTGTTTTCAATACTCCCTGCCGCTGCGTAAGCGGTCTTTCTTTCTACTTTTGTCTTCATTTTTTATTTTCATTATTGTTGAAAATTAGATTCTCAACGTCCGACTTTTTATAAAAGGACTTTCGTCCACACTTGATATTACGGAGATAGCCTGATTTGTTCCACCTCCACAACGTGCTCTTTGAAGCTCCTAACATTTTAGCTACTTCATCCGGGGTAAGATAGGTTTCCTGAACCCTCTCAGCCCTTCCCATCGCCCGACCTTCTTCTATTAATGACAGGCCGAACTCTTTCAAGTCACTTATTCCGACCGTAATACTTATATTATTACTGCCATCGGAAATCAAATCATTTATTTTCATTTCTTTACTTTTTAATAATAAACTTCGGCTCTCACCTCTGTTTAAGGATTATCCTTGGTGATACCATTTCCCAGGTAGCCAACGATGAAACAGAGACACCGCTGGTCGCAAGGGACGATGCAAAGGTAAGACGGACTTGATGTAAAAATATATGTAAACGCTTGATTTCTGGCGAATGGTTATATAACGTTATGTAACCGTTATAAATCTTAGTTTATTGGAGTTTTGTACAATAGACAAACAAAAAAGCCGCACTCCTTTTCGGAATACGGCTGTAATAAAATCTTGGTGTATTAAATTGGGGCTATTGAGGCATTACATCTTGTCAATGACGTTTTTAAGTATATCGTCGTCAATGTTGCGGTATCTTGCAAAAGCCTTGCTGCCTTCAACGTGACCGGACATCTTGCCTACAATGTTCGGGTCTGACACATATTTATATGCATTAGCGACAAAGGTCCTGCGTGCAATATGGCTGCTTGCTATCTTGTTAATCGGACAAAGCTCCATCTCTCCGGTCTTTGGATTACGTACTTCCACTTTACGGATTATCCCTGCAATGGTAAATATCTCCTTTATGGCTTCGTTGTACTTAACTTGTGAAATGAAAGGGAACAAACGTCCCTGTTTATCAACACTTTTGTATTTCTTAATCAACTCCGCGGCCAATGTACGTAGTGGAACCCTTGCTTGTGTGGCGTCCCCTTCATCTTTCGTTTTATGCGGCGTATATACCAGCACTCCGTCGGTTATGTTGCCCATAGTCAGTTTCATGAGGTCGCTGACCCTGCAACCTACGAAGCAATGGAACACGAATATGTCTCGCTGTATTTTCAAATGCTCGGTCGGCATGTCTGTTTCCGCAATCTTGTCGCGCTCATCCGATGATAAATAATAAGGCGTACCGTATCTCTCTACACCTATCTTAACACCGTCGAAGGGTCTATTCTTGGTCTTGCCCTCATCGTAACACCATGAGAAGAAACTCCTTAGTTTTTTCATCATGGTTATTATAGTATTGTTGCCACGTACCTCTATATCCAAACGTCCCCTTCTTATACCGTTGGGCTGTTCCTTTATCATCTTGGCATACTGTTTCGGGTATCTTTCTGAGAGCGCCTTTTCATTTTTCAGGTAGTCGCGGAAATCTTCTATGTCGTCCTTGGTCACCTCGTTTACATTGAAAGTAAAATCCTTGCGCTTACCCATGGTCTGCTGGAACTTAATGAACCTCCATATGTCACGTTTCAACACCTGCATGCCTCTTTCCCTGTCATCACTGAACTCCTTGGCCTTGAGGAACTCGTCAAACAGTTCAAAGAAAGTCTTGTTCCGTTCTATCTCTTCGGGGGTCATGTAATTCTCTGGATGAAAGAACTTGTCGACAACCATTTTCAGCCAATCATCCTTCAAGTCGGTCTTTTCAGCCGACTCATAACACTTGAATATGAAATTCTTAAGGTCGTTTATGGTCTTTTGCTTCGCTTTTATATCCTCACGTTCACTGTTGCTGATGATGCGTTGTTCGTTAATAACAATATCCCCGTTCTGTCGCAACACATAACCGTTCTTTAATGCGTTGCCTTTTGTTGTTGAGCTTATTGTTTTCTTTGGCATCTTGACACCTGATTCGACAGTCTTGCCCCAATCAATCTCGTACTCAAAATATTTTGGGTCTATATATACGCCGCTCTTGGCACGAAGATTGAAAGACGGTCTTTTACAAGACAAAAGGGCACCTTTTAGACTCCAAAAGGCGGCATATCGGAAGGCAAGAGGCGGCATATTGGAAAAGCACTGACACCAGGCACTTACATGTTCCGCGCAAATCATTGTGGCAAAGCAGCTTTCGGGGCGAGTATCAACGACGGCCGCGGCGGCTGCCTGAGCCATGGCGGACATGGCAAAAACCGGTAATGGCATGACCGGAAAACCGTGTAGAACCGACCTGCATGCAAATATGACTGCCGCACCTTCAAGCCACGAGGATGCAGCTAACCACGCCGTAACAAAATTCTCACATCCACGAGAGTGAAAAAATTGTCCTTTCGCTTCGCTTAACCGAAATTTTGCACTATCTTTGCAGGCGCAAAACAGAAATTAAAAACTTATATGGACGATTATCACGCGGAAAAAAAGATGAACTTGTAAGGTGAGGAGGTATGCTTGTACAGACGGTCCTCCCCACTTGACGTAACATTTTTTGGAGGATTGCAAATGAGAACATACTGGAATACCAACAAGGGCTTAAAGCAGATCGGCCAGTGGGAGCCTAACTGCTGGATACAAGTGACATGTCCAACCGAAGACGACCAGCGAATGCTGGAAGAAGAATTCAAGATTCCCGACTATTTCCTTTCAGACATCAGCGATAACGACGAGCGCGCGCGTTACGAGTATGACGACGGCTGGATGTTAATCATCCTGCGTATCCCGTTCGTCAAGGAGATACGTTCGCGCACGCCGTACACGACAGTTCCGCTCGGCATTATCCATAAGCGTGACGTCACGATAACGGTGTGCTTCCACGAGACTAACATGATGATAGACTTCGTAAGCTACCAGCAGAAACGCGGCGAAGGCTTCACGGACTACGTTGACATGATATTCCGCCTGTTCCTCTCGTCGGCCGTATGGTATCTGAAGCGCCTCAAGCAAATCAACAGTCTTATTGAAAAAGCCAAGCGCAACCTTGACCGCGAGGTGAACAACGAGTCGCTCATAGGCCTGTCGCGCCTGCAGGACTCGCTGACTTACTTCATCACGTCTATACGCGGCAACGAGAACCTTCTTGCCAAACTGAAGTTCAAGCTACAGGTGGACGAGCTCGACGCCGACCTTATCGAAGACGTAAACATCGAGATGAGCCAGGCGCGCGAGACTACCAACATTTACTCGGACATTCTCGAATCAACGATGGATACGTACTCAAGCATTATCAACAACAACATGAACACCGTAATGCGTACGCTAACGTCCGTATCAATCATCCTCATGTTCCCCACCCTGATAGCCAGTATCTTCGGAATGAACCTCATCAACGGAATGGAAAGCAATAAGTTCGGTTTCCTTATCGCAATAGTAGTATCCGCGCTGATTTCTGGTATCTCGTGGTGGATTTTTCGCCATAAACGGCTCATTTAGACAGAAAAGTCCATTTTTTTCAAAATAGTTTAGGCGTTTACAATATTTTTAATTAAGTTTGCACACCTATTAGGATAGTTAACAAACCGCCATGCCGCCAGTGCGTAAACACCGGCAATGCGTGTGCTAAAGGCTAATATATAATAAGGTGAAAGCCCGCTGACGGCGCTTAACCGAGCCCCTTACGACAGCACGCAGACCGGCAACAGCAGAGGCCGGACATGGCAAACGTAAAAACGAAAACCGATTCATGAACTAATAAAAAGGTTATATGATGGACTCTCAAGAAATGACTCTCGGTCAAGAGCGTACAGAAGAACAGCTGAACGTCACGCCAGGTGACAACGGCACCGTGGAAAACATCAACACAACCCCGACGGACATGGCAGAAGACATCGCTACGGCCGCAGAGGCAACAACGGAAGACCAACCTGCCGGAACTGACGCCCCGGAACAAAAGAAAGTGTATAAAAACAAGAAAGAAGTAATAGCAAGGCTTAAGGAAATAGCCCACGAAGACGACAATCCGAAGAAAGACGAAGTGGACTACCTCAAGACCATCTTCTACAAACTACACTTCGCCGAGCGTGAAGCAGACATGAAAGCCTATATTGACGGCGGAGGAGACCCCGCTGAATACAAGGTCGTACCCGATGAAGACGAAGAGGAATTCAAGGCAGAGATGAGCGTCATCAAGGAAAAACGCGCAAAGATATTCCTTGAACAGGAGAAGGAGAAACAAGAGAACCTGACAAGAAAGCTCGACATCATCGAGAAAATAAAAGCCATGCTCACGTCGCCTGACGAGGCGAACAAATCATATCAGGACTTCAAGAAACTGCAGCAGGAATGGAAAGAAATAAAACTCGTTCCGGCAGAAAAGGCCAACGAGCTGTGGCGTAACTACCAACTTTACGTAGAACAGTATTACGACCTGTTGAAACTAAACAACGAAGCCCGCGAATACGACTTCAAGAAAAACCTTGAAATAAAGACACGCCTATGCGAAGCGGCCGAGAAGCTGGCTGACGAAAGCGACGTTATAAGCGCTTTCCACCAACTGCAGAAACTGCATCAGGAATACCGTGAGACAGGACCTGTTGCCAAAGAGTTGCGCGAGGATATGTGGGCACGCTTCAAGGCAGCCTCTACCGTAATAAACAAGCGCCACCAGCAACACTTCGAGGAGCTGCGTGCCAAGGAGGAAGACAACCTCACAAAGAAAACCGAACTCTGCGAGAAAGTAGAAAACATAGCTAAGGATGAAATAAAGAACGCCGGCGACTGGGACAAGAAGACAAAGGAAATAATCGCCATACAGGCAGAATGGAAAACGATAGGCTTTGCCCCCCAGAAGATGAACGTCAAGATATTCGAGCGCTTCCGCGCCGCATGCGACGACTTCTTCGGCAAGAAGGCCGAGTTCTTCAAGAACATGAAGCAACAGTTCTCGGAGAATATAGAAAAGAAGAAAGCCCTCGTTGAACAGGCGCAGGCACTGCAAGACAGCACCGACTGGAAATCAACAAGCGATAAGCTTATAGCCCTGCAGAAAGAATGGAAAACCATAGGAATGGTACCAAAGAAGCAAGGCGACAAGTTATGGAACGATTTTCTTACAGCATGCAACCACTTCTTCGATGCACGCAACAACGCAAACGCAGGCACACGTAACGAAGAACGCGCCAACCTTGAAAAGAAACGTGACATCATCAAACAGCTCGAGACCTTGGCCGACAACCCTGAAGGCAACGTACAAGAGCAGGCACGTGAGCTTATCGACCAATATAACGCCGTAGGCCACGTACCGTTCAAGGAGAAGGACAACGTCTACAAAGAGTATCACGACATTCTTGACAGACTATATAAGGAGCTAAATGTTACCACGGCACGCCGTCGTCTGGACAAGTTCAGGAATAATCTGAAGAACGTGGCAGAGAAAGGTTCAGATGCACTTGACAACGAACGGGCACGCCTGATGCGCCGATATGAATCACTGAAGCAGGAAATCCAGACCTACGAAAACAACATCGGCTTCCTCAGCGCGTCAAGCAAGAAGGGCAACAGCCTTATCGACGAGATGAACCGCAAGGTACAAAAGCTAAAAGACGACATGAACCTTGTACGAGAAAAAATAAAGGCAATAGACGCCGAAAACAACGAGTAACGATACACTAATACATTAAGGGTTAAGACAACATGGACAAAAACGCCGTAAGGCGCATGTTTCTTAACTCTTAATTTTTATAAATACAATAATCATTTTACGACTTGAAACAGGTTATTTTACTGGCATTCGCCATATTGAGCGGCACCATCTGCACATATTCGCAGACCATGAAAGAGTGGCGCGACTCGCTTGATGTAATAAACAAGCAGCTTGCCAACAACCCAAGTTCAACTGACCTGCTGCTCTGCAAGGCAGCAGTAAACCTGCAACTGCTCAACTGGGACGACGCAATAGACGCATGCAGGAAAGTGCTTGACAATGACAACAGCAACCTGTCAGCATTATTCTACCGTGCATACGCCAATAACAGCCTGCGCCGTTACGACCTTGCTAAAAACGATTACGAACGGCTTGTAAGCATGGCTCCCGACAATCTTGAAGCCAGATTAGGCCTGGCCTATACTTATGTCAAGCTGGAACGCCAAAGAGATGCTCTCGACCAGCTAAACAACTTGGTTGAAATGCATCCGGACAGCAGCATTGTCTACGCGGCAAGAGCAGAACTCGAAAAGGACATGGAACAATATGACATCGCACTTTTCGACTTTGACGAGGCACTGAAACGTGACCCCGCAAACCGCGAATGCACCATATCGAAAGTGGAAATACTGCTGATGCGCAACCGCAGGCGTGAGGCAAAAGAGGCCTTGGATAAAGCAGTGAGCAGCGGAGTGCCGCGCGGCCTGCTCCTTGAATGGTACGACAAATGCAAGGAATGACGGCGTTTATCCTGACCACATAAACACCGATACGCAACATCCTGCGCCGAACCGTGTTCAATAAAGCAATGAAATAACACATACCAATATCTTTACCTAACAACAAAAAACACATAACCTTATGAAGTCTTTGTTTATTTTAGCCGCCTGCATTGTAACCACATGCCTTGGAGTGACGGCAAGAGACGTGAACAACATCAAGCCACGGATAATCGTCAGCACTGACATAGGCGGCACGGACCCCGACGACAATCAGTCGATGACACATTTCCTGATGTACAACAGTCAGTTTGACATCGAGGGAATAATATCCTCCGCGTCATACGGACCCGGCTCGAAGGAAGAAATCCTACGCATGATCGACATATACGAAGCCGACTACGAGAAGCTGAAAAAGCACGACAAAGACCTGCTGACACCACAAGAATTACGCAAGCTGTGCAAACAAGGCCGGCACGGACTTGCCTCTTACAAAGGGTACGATGACAAGACGGAAGGCTCGGAATGCATTGTAGAATGCGCACGCCGCAGTAGCGACAGGCCGTTATGGATACTGGTATGGGGCACATTGGAAGATGTGGCCCAGGCACTGCACGACGCTCCCGACATCAAGGACAATATACGCGTGTACTGGATAGGCGGCCCGAACAAGAAATGGGGAGTAAACAGCTATGCATATATCGCCGAGAACTTTCCCGACCTTTGGTTTATAGAGAACAACGCGGCATACAGAGGATTCATTAGCGACAACAATGTCCACGACAAATACAACACCGGCTATTACGACGCGGCAATAAAGGGAGCGGGACAACTTGGCAAGGACTTCAAGAATTATTACAAAGGAATAGTAAAGATGGGCGACACTCCGTCGCTGCTTTACATGATGGACGGCGACCCGAACAATCCTTTCAAGGAATGCTGGGGCGGAAGTTTCGAGAACATATACGAAAGCCCGCGAACCGTCTTCAACCATATCCCCACCGTAAAGGATACCGTTGCCGTATATTCCGTTATGGAACTGATGTTCAAGGGACCGGTGCTTGACGCTTCGGAAAAGGGCAAAAAGTACTTCACCATGCGTGTTGACAAGCAAGACTGGGACGGAGTGTACCTCGGCGACGGCACATATGCCGTAAGATATTCGCCCAAAGCACCCGCCGTATTGACATTCACAACACAGTCGAACATCAAGGAACTAAACGGCCTTAGCGGCACTTTCGTAGTAAGCGGAGCATGGCCGGGCAAGCCGACGAAGCTCGGTTACAAACTCGGAGACCACTGGTATTCAGACAAACAGGCCCCAGAGCTCTTCGACGGGCCGTGGCAAGGCGTCAAGACTGTATCTAAATGGAGAAACGAAGTACTTGACGACTGGGCCGAAAGATGGGAATGGCTCAGTGAGTGAAAAATAAGAATTAACAATGAAAAATTAAAAGTGAAAAATCCAACGGCATTATTGTTTATGTAAGCCGCTGGATTTTTCACTTTTAATTTTTCATTGTTCACTCAACAAAGCAATTGTATTTTTTTACTTTTATCTTTTCACTTTTATTTTATTCCGCTTTCGTTATCCTGAGCAAGAGATACGGCAGACAGGGCAGACGCACCTTGCCGTGGTGCTTGTCGTACACTCTGTCGCCCACGGGAGCGGTCGTCTCGAACGTGTCGGGATATTGCGTTACGGTCATGTTCCACGTATCCAGTATCTCGACCTTAAACTTCTGTCCTTCCTTCAGGCGGGGATACGGGCCGTTCTTCACGGGCAGGTCGAACGTCCATTCATGCGAGATTCGCTTTCCGAGATACACGATGTAATAATTCTCCCCTGCCGACGACGTGTACGGGTCCCAACTGCTGTCGCTGAGCTGCATTGGGCCGGGCATGGCGTCGAGCACGGAGCGCATGAACTTTATGCGCTTCCAAGCCTCGCCCTGGAACTCTCCGCCCACGGCCAGAAAGTCACGTACGTAGTCGGTCGGGCTGTCCTGGTAACACTCTCCGTGCGTTACGTACGTGCCGGCAACGAGTCCCTGCCACATGCGATGCAGCATTTCCTCTCCGCTCAGACTGCCCCAGCGGTTGCGCATGTTGCCCTCATAGAGCACTTCATCGAATATCACAGGTTTCTTATAGATGTTCCTTACGATTGCGGCACGGCCAAAATCCTCGACGGGGGCCTGGTCCTGCACGCTGGCATGCGTGTAAACGGGCTCCCAGTACTTGTAATACTTGGCCGTGTGGCTGTGTATCGAGAGCAGATGGCCGTACGGGTCGCCCTCGTCTACGGTGCGTGTAATGCTGTCCCAGTCGGCAATGGTGAGGTGGCGCATGAAATCATACTCATTGGCCAACGACCACCACACGTTGCGGAAGGCTCCAAGGCGTGCCGTAACGTAAGCGGCGTAACGCAGGTTGACGTCCATAGGCATCTTGTCGAAGTCCCAACGCCCGTCGTCATAAGGGTGGAACAGCACGAGGTCTGCCTCCACGCCGATGGCCGCAAGGCTGTCTATGCAACGCTCAACATGGTCGAAGTATTCGGGATTAAAGCGCGTGTAGTCCCACTCGAAATGCGTCTTGCCGTCCTCGCCGCGGCTTTTCTTTTTCAATTCAAAGGGATACAACGCAGGCTCGGGGTACCCGAAGTCGAAGTTCTGCACAACGAGCAACATTCTTACCTTGTTGAATCCCGCCTTGTCGAGCGACCTTATCGTGCGAGCGGGATAGTCGCCGCCGGCGTGCATCCAGTCGTACGACGTTGTGCCAACGGGGTAATAGCGCTTGCCGTCGGCATACTTGAAGTCGTAAGTTCCGTCCGTTGTCACGGGGCCGTGGTTGTCCTTGCCAGGCGCCACGCATGTAAACGAGCCTTCACGCCCGTCGAGCGCGGCCACCGCAGAACTTGTTTTGTAAGTCCACCGTCCTTGTTTTACAGGCATGAAGCGCACCTTGTAAATACCGTCACCGTCGTAAAAGCCTCGCACGGTGAACGTAGTGTCGGGCCCCGAGAATGTCGCCGTAAGGGCAACGTCAAACGGATTTCCCTTTACATCGGCTTTAAACGAGGCCTCAAAGCGCCCCCAACGCTCGACCTCAGCCTGTGCGCCGGCCGTCAGCCAGCATGCCGCAAGCAGTAATATAACGAAAAGTTTTCTCATGTCTTGATATTGATTTTAGATTTGTTGCTGTATTAATACAAGCCGTCAGGACGTATTCTGCAAGGCGGGAATCGACCGCCACCGAGGCATTTCACCGTCCCTTCGTAAATCATTGATAATCAACGGGGTTGCAAAAGGCCATCTTTTGGCTTCTAAAAGACCTTCTTTTATCTTGCAAAAGACGGCCTTTTGCAATGCGTTTTGCCGTCAATCGAATGTCACAAGTCAAGGTTGGTCAACTTGAAGTCCGTCACCTCCACCTCGCCTTCACCTCCGGCGTATATTCCTGGGCGCAGGAAAAGGAATCCGTACACCGTATTATGGTGTACTCCGGATACGTCGAAACCCCATGGGAACTTATGCCATGTCCTGCCGTCGGCGCTGTACCATGCCGTCAGCACGTTGGCGTCGTTACGCATGCGCAGCCACGTACAGCCCTCACGGTTAGCCTCCGGACATTTAGACGCAGCCCGGCTGACCTGTCCACGGCGGTATCGGAGAAGGCCGTCACGGTCGAAACCGAACCCGAAATGATAACGCTCGTCGTAATAGTCAACAAATCCGGCCGACGACTTGCCGCCTTTCAGCCTGAGGCATGCCTCAACCTCATACCTGTGAGCGCTCGTTCGGGCGAGCAGCGGAGAGCCTTCGGCGGGCGAAACGCCCTTAGGCACGAGCCTCAACGTATCCTGCCCGATGTAGAAACGCTCGCTTATATTATGCTCACGGCACGTCTGCCATACGAAATCCGACGCCGTGGCAACCTTCTGTCTTGCAGGCGCGGGCAACGATATGGCGCCCTCTTTCAGCCGCAACCATCCGTCTTTCAGTTCCAATTCACGCAGAAGCGTCTGTCGGCCCAACGTCTGGTAACCGTTCTCGTATGCGTGGAAAATCATGAACAGGCGGCCGTCCTCGGTGTCAACCACCGAGCCGTGTCCCTTGCTCCACCATGTTTCGTCACGCGACTGCGTGCGCAGCAGCGGGTTGAACGGCGCGTTCTCCCACGGCCCAAGCACGCTCTTGCTACGCGCCTCAACCACCATGTGGCTTGTAGGAGGGCCTGCCGTACCGCCCTCGGCGGCAAACAGGTAGTAATACTCCCCTACTTTCTTGATGTTAAGGCCTTCCATGGATATGCTCTCGATGTCGTATTCATCAGGTATCTCCCATCCACGGTACACGTTCACGGGCTCGCCAACGATAGAACAGCCGTCGGCCGACAACGGATACATGTCGCCAGAGCTCATCAACAGATATCGGCGCCCGTCCGCGTCAACCACATGCTCAGGGTCGATACCTCCTACATGCAGGTCAACGGGTTTGCTCCACGGCCCCGAAGGGTCGTCGGCCCAGGTTACCATACTGGTCTTGCCGTGGTCGCCGAGAGTCGGAAAATAAATGTAGAAACGGCCGTCAACGACGGTGATGTCTGGTGCCCACACGTCTCCCGTAAACTCATTGAGCGCAACAGAGCACGGGGTCCAGTCAACAAGGTTGGCCGACTTGTAGACAACAAGCCCCGGAGTGTAGACAAACGAGGAATGAACAAGGTAATATTCCGAACCATGACGCACAATGGAGGGGTCGGAATTGTCGCCTTCGAGAATGCGCACCGTGGTCAAGCTCTCGTCTATCGGTTCTCCGGCCGAAGCCTTCCACAGAGGACATGACGCTATAATGGCCGACGATATAAATAATGCAAGAATATTTTTCATGACGTTAAGCAAATTGATAAAAATAAAACGGAAAAGGCTGCGCAGGCACACTGCCCCGCATACAGCCTTTTCCGCATTAAAGTTTAACCCATATTCAAACAATTACTCCTGTGCCAGTCCGTAGCCGTTGGTCACCTTTCCGTTAGAATGGCTCAACACCTCGAACGGTATCGGGAAGTAATATCTCGGAGGAACGTTGCCTGCCTTCACACCCGGCAGCAAGTTACTGTTGCAGTAATGGTCAGCGTTGTCAACAATGCCCTTACCCCAATCCGTCTTGACATAGCCGTCAGCCTCGAGCTGCTTAGCCCTTTCGCTCTCGGGGTCGATGTACTCGAAGAGTCCCTCTATCGCCAGGTTATGGTCAGTACCCTTAACCGCGCTGGCTGCGTCGGTGGTAGAATAGTCGTACTGTCCGCGCCATCCGGGATACAAAGCCGGGTCTGTCGGGTCCGCATCATATGTCAGCGGATTGTCGCGGTGTACGCTCTTCACCCATATGTACATCGGAATCTGGTTGCCGTTGGCAAACTCATGATAGCCCTTTGACTGCAGGTCAGCCACCATCTGCGACATCTCTGCGCGTACCTCGACTGCCTTTTCAACAAACAGGCCGTTGCGTATCAGGTCCCAGCGGCGCTGGCCTTCACCGGCAAACTCCAGCTTGCGCTCCTGCAGAATGTCGGCAAGGAGCTGGTCGCCGGACGATTGTATGTCATGGTTAGTGTCTCCGAAGGCACGGCGGCGAACGTCGTTAAGGTCGCTACGGGCAGCCACGTCATTACCGAGCACGGCCTTAACCTCTGCACGCATGAGCATAAGGTCGGCCAGTCTCATGATAGGCCAGTTCATGCCTGACTGTCGTTGGTCTGCGACATACGGCGGATTCATGCGGTTGGGGTCCCACTTATTCGTGGTCATACCGCCATCCAGCTTGTTACCTGGAGCGAATCGAAGTATGGCCTCGTTACCGTCGCCGTTACTACCCGTAACGGCTGCTGTTATGTCACGGCGCATGTCACCGTCTTCAAACTCTCCATAATAGAATGTCGGCATTATACGCACGGCACCGAACACCTTACACGGCGCTCCCATCTGTGAGGCTCCGTTTGACGCACGGCCAAAAGCGTACGGATACTCGCTCGACGTTGTCTGGCCGCTCTGGCCTCCCTGCATGTTGCCGATCTCGAAGATTGACTCGGGACTAAGCTGCAAGTCGTGCTGGTACTGGAAGTGGCGCTGGAAGGGGTTGTTGGCATATCCACGCTCGTCTGTCGTGACGAGGGTAGCCGTTCCCTTGTCAGCCATTGCCTGGTCGAAGTATGTTTCGGCAGTCCTGTAATAGTCGAGATAATCCGTGCGGCGTGCGTAAATACTGCTGTACTCGTCAACACCCTTGGTCTCCAACTGCACGTCGCCGTACAATCCCTGCACATCAGTACGCACGGTCTGCCATCCTCCTGAATAAAGGGCTGCCATTCCGGCCATAGCCTCGGCAAATCCGCGAGACATGCGCTCGGCAGTAATGCCTCCCTCTCCAAGCCTGTACATCAATGGAGCGGCCTCACCGAACATTTCGATGACCTTGTCCAATATGTCGAAACGCGAGTTAAGGCTATACTCCGAAGCGGTTGTATTCTCGTAACCATAAGGCACGTCGCCGTAATGTTTTACAAGTTCAAAGTAGCAAAAAGCCTTCATCGAAAGGGCCTCGCCGTACAACTGTGTCCACTCGTTTACCTCGCCAGCCTCCTTGGCCTGTATGTATTCCTCCTTCGTTCCAATGATCTCAAGCAGTTTATTTAAACGTGCCACAATCGTATAATAGCCATTGAACGCGCTGTTTGCCGTACCGATACTCAGCAACTCTGGCTGAAGGCGGGCGTTTGCGTTGTTCAGCGAAGCAACTTCAGGGTAATACTCGGCGTCTGAGCCGATAGGGTCATTCCAGCGATATACGCCCATCACACAGTTCTGGCGATAGTTAGCGTAACACCAAGACAATATTTTGAAAGTCTCGGACGCGGTCGAAGTAACGAAGCCGTCATCCGCATTCTCGGGTGTTGACGTATCGAGGTAATCCCCACAGGCTACAATCGGGCAGCACAACGTCAACAAAGTAAAGAATTTTACTATCTTATTCATAATGTGATTCTTTTATTTTGTAGGTTTAGAAAGTAAGGTTAAGTCCGACAACGAACGAGCGCGCACGCGGATATGTACCCCAGTCGAGGCCCACGGTAGGATATGTTGCGTTATTGTTCGATGTATTTGCGCTGACTTCCGGGTCAAGACCTGAGTAACCGGTGATGGTGAACACGTTGTATACCGTACCATAAATGCGCAGCTTGGAAATGCCGACCTTGCGCAGGAGATTCTGCGGAAGCGAGTAGCCGAGCGTCAGAGTGTTGAGTCGCAGGTAAGATCCGTCCTCTATCGCGAGGGTAGAAGTCACACCGTTCTCACTGTAAGGCAACGGATACTTGGCATTAACATTGGCGGCATTGAGCTGCTCCGGAGTGGTAAGGTGTACCAACTGGCCGTCCACTATATCATAAATCTTGTATGCATCTTTCATGAAAGCAAGCTTGTTCTCGTATGCACCGCTTTCCTTTGCGCAGTACATTGAAGCAATCTTGTTTACGTTATAAACGTCGTTGCCATAGCTCCAGTTGAAGTAAAGGCCGAGGTCAAAGTTCTTCCACGTAGCGTTAATGTTGAAACCTCCGGTGTGTACAGGGTTCATATCGCCAATTTCGCATACGTCAAGTTCGTCTATCACCTTGTCGTCATTCATGTCCCTGTATTTTGGAAGACCGGGATATGCGTTCTGTCCCTCGGGACGATCTACGCCATGAACAGGATTGATGAACGAGCCGAGGTCGGCAACACCCTCCTTGAGGATGTACTGCCCGTTAACGTAATTGAAGTCGTCGGTAGTATAGAAACCGTCATATATGTATCCCCTTACGATACCCACGGGGCTGCCTTCCTTGAGAATGTAGTCGTTTCCGGGGAAACTGCTGCTGCCGCACCATGACGAAGAGTAGAGACCGGTTACGTTGTCGGCCAGTTCATCAACGTTACCCTTATTGAAGTTGATGTTCATTCCCGCCGTTATGTTCCAGTCCTTGTCCTTATAGATTTCACCGGAAAGCGAGATTTCAATACCCTTGTTGCTGGTCTGTCCGATGTTGTCATACGTAGCGGTGAAGCCCGTGATACCCGGTATAGACGTAAGCATGAGCAAGTCTTTGGTGGTATTCCAGTACAAATCAACAGAACCCCACAGACGGCTGTTGAAGAAACTGAAGTCAACACCTATATTACGTGTGATTGTAGTCTCCCACTTCAGGTCGCGGTTGGCCATTTCCGTTGCAGAATAATCATAAGATGAAGAATACTGGTTGTTCAGTGCATACTGCCATCTCATGTCCGTTTCGGATGTCCACATCTGCGACCAGAGGTTTGCGTCGATACCGTCATTACCTACGCTACCGTAAGAGAAGCGCAGCTTAAGGTTGTCGAGCCAGTCACGTGTGCTCTCCATGAAGGGTTCCTCGGATATGCGCCATCCGATTGCCGCTGCCGGGAAGTATCCCCAACGGTGCTCGGGCGAGAACTTTGAAGAACCGTCGGCACGGAACGTAAAGGTGAACAGATAGCGGTCGAGCAGCGTATAGTTAACACGGCCGAAGAAAGAGAGAATGCGCTCGGGCATGTCCACTCCTGAGAAGAAGTTGCTTGTGCCGGCCGTCTTGTCGTACTGGTTGATCATGGCGAAGGCGTTGTCCTTCGTAAAGTTGGCCGGGAAGTGGTTGGCATCAATCTCGATTTCGTCGCCGCCAGAGTCCGTAACCTCATGACCGAGAAGTAAGTTGAGACGGTGTTCTTCGGGCAGGAAGTTGAAATCATAGCTCATCGTGTTGGTCCAACGCAGGCCCCAACTGCCGCGCTTTGCCCATTCTACGCTACCTGCATAGAGTTTTTCACCGGTCGCGTCGTTCATATAGTTGTTGTATATGGCTCCGCCCCAGATTTTATCCTCTTCCCAAGTCCTGTTGTAAGACAGGTCTGTGTGATACGTAAGACCGTCGATGATGCGCCAATTGAGCGACGCCGTACCGCGCAGTCTCTGCTTGATGTACAGAGGTTCATAGTCGCCGATACGTGCGGCAGGACTGTATCTGTCCCACGTTGACTGGCGTCCGTACATCTCCATGTTACCTTCACGCATTGCGTCGAGGTCGCCAAGAATATCACTGGTCGCTATCGGGCGGAAGCGGTATGACGATGACAGGATAGAACCGGAACCGTTCGTGGTCTTCTCGTCACCCATAGTGCGCCTGTCTGAGTAGCGTGCGTCGAAGCTTACGTCAAGATTCTTGGTGATTTTCTGGTTTATCTTGAAGTTGAAACTTGCACGGCGTGCATACGAGTTGATTTTCATACCCTCCTCGTCCATATAGTTAGCCGAGAACAGCATGCGTGTCTTGTCGTTGCCGCCGGTGATGGTAAGGTCATGGTTGTGCGACACCGAGCTATTGTAAACATCCTTCTGGATGTCCTGGTTGGACACATTGCGGTAACTCTCTATGCCGCCAGTATTGCTGCCGGCATTATCTCCGAGGCCGTACAGCTTCTCAAACGAAACCCTGTACGCATCACCCAAGGCGGCAGCGTTGCCCCACACGAACGACAGATAGTCGTAAGGATCGAGCGTGTCAAGGTATTTCGTAGGCGTGTTAAACTTCACGTAACCATTATAAGAGACAGACACCTTGCCCTCCTTGGCACCCTTCGTGGTGACGAGGATAACGCCGTTAGCTCCGCGCGCACCGTAGATGGCTGTAGACGAGGCGTCTTTCAATACGTCTATGCTCTCGACCTGATCTGAAGGTATGTCGTCAAGCGACTTCACCGTGATACCGTCTACGAGGATGAGCGGGTCGTTACTCTGCGATATTGAACCTCCACCGCGCACACGGATTGACACCGTTGCGTCGGGACGTCCGTCCTGCGTAGTGACATTGACGCCGGGAAGCTTACCCTGCAAAGCCTGGGCTACGTTGGCAACAGGCATTGTGGCAACGTCCTCACCCCTGACAGAAGCCACAGAACCGGTAAGGTCCTTACGCTTGATAGTCTGGTAACCGATGACCACAACCTCGTCAAGAGCGGCGTTCTCGCTCTCCATATTAATGATATAATTATTCTGGTTGCCCACGGTCAGCGTGTACTCCTGGTAACCGATGTAAGAAAACACGAGAACCGAGTTTTGCGGAACCTCGATTGAAAACTTACCGTCGAGGTCGGTCGTGGCGCCAGCCTTGCCGTCGCGCAGACGTACAGTGACACCAATCATTGGCTGTCCCTGCTCGTCAAGAACGGTACCCGTAACTTTCTTGGCAGCCTGGGCTACCGACATTGACTTTCCAGGAAGCTCAGCCCTTGCGGAGGGAGGCATTATACCGGCAAGCATTAATGCCGACAAGCCCGAGACAAACAGCACGCGCACGCTTTTACCTGCGTACAGCTTGTGCATGACTGTGCTACATTGAATCGTTCTTTTCATATTCTATTAAAGGTTAATTTAAATTAGATTAATAAAGTTTATATTCTCAAATAGGTAAAGACTCGTGGCAAAAGTAGCAAAAATTTACCCCCCCCGACTATATTTTTGGCTAAATTAACTGTGTTTTTTGATACATAACATTAAAATGGCAGTTTTCCCGTTAATTTTTGCTTATTTTCAATTTTGCCGCATTGTATAAAAAAAGTAAAAAACGGGCATGTTCCAAAAGGCCGTCAATTACATTGCGAAAGGTCACGTTTTGCATAACGAAAGGCCGCGTTTTACAACGCGAAAGATGACCTTTCGCATAACACACTTCCGACAGAATAAAAACAGGAAACGAACGACGGACAGACAACACATGGCCGCACGCCATCAAAACAGTCGCAAAGCACCATGCGAACAACGCAGAAACAAACCTCAGGAAACGAAAAAAGACATCCTGAAAAGGATGTCTTAATGTTGTTGGGATACCCGGATTCGAACCAGGAATGACAGGACCAGAATCTGTAGTGTTACCATTACACCATATCCCAAAGTATCTTTTGCAAAGGCATTAGTGCCGAATTGCGTTTGCAAAGGTACGCATTTTTTTTTAACTGGCAACATTTTGCCCGTTTTTTTTCTAAAAAAACTCAAAATAATCGCCCTTTATCATTGTTTTACGATAAATCGGTGTACCTTTGCAAGGGAAATGTCGCGGCAGGAAAGAATAAAGGCAAGCCTTTGGAAGAGCCTGACCGCCAAACCGTTTTTTGCATTAACAACACTTCAAATTCTTAATGGAACAAGTAAAAAAATTAGTAGAGAACATCACGAAAGGCATTCAAGAGAAAAAAGGAACAAACATCACCATCGCCGACTTGAGCGGCATTGAAGGTTCGATTTGCCACTACTTCATAATCTGCCAAGGCAACTCTCCATCGCAAGTTGAAGCAATCACCGACTCGGTAGAGGAGACAGCAAGAGTCGGAGCGGGCGAAAAGCCGGTACACGTAGTGGGACTCACCAACGCGCAATGGGTGGCAATGGACTATACGGACGTAATGGTACACATCTTCCTGCCTGAAACAAGAGACTATTACAAACTGGAAAACCTTTGGGAAGACGCCAAACTGACAAGGATTCCGGATATAGACTGACCCACAGGATGCGTACAACACGCATGAAGGGTACACCTATTATATATATAAAAGAACTGAAATGGAAAAAGATAAGAACAACAAGATGCCAAAATTCAGCATGAACTGGATTTACATGCTTGTGCTTTTCGGACTCATCGGAATGTATCTTCTCGGTGGCGACACCGTAGGCGGAAGCACAAGCAGGAAGGTATCTTACGACGAGTTCAAGGCTTACGTCCGGAAAGGCTACGCCTCAAAGATTGTAATCAACAAGGACGAAAGCACTCTAAAGATGTACGTCAACCCGAAGAACATACGCGACGTGTTCAACCAAGGCTCTGACCGCACGGGCAAAAAGCCTTACGTCACCACCGAATTCGGCAGCGTAGACAAGGTGGAAACGTTTGTCGAAACCGAAAAACAGGCCGGAAAGTTCAAGGGAGAGCTCAATTACGAGAACAAGAGGGGCAACGACCTGTTCAACATACTGCTCAGTTTCGGCCCGATACTGCTGTTCATCTTCCTATGGCTATACCTGATGCGGCGCATGGGAGGAGGCGGAAGCGGCTCGAGCGGAGTGTTCAACGTGGGCAAGAGTAAGGCCAAGATGTACGAAAAGGGAGCTGACGTGAACGTCACTTTCAAGGACGTAGCAGGCCAGGCCGGCGCAAAACAGGAAGTGCAGGAGATAGTAGACTTTCTCAAGAATCCGAAGAAATACACCGATTTAGGAGGCAAGATACCCAAGGGAGCGCTGCTCGTAGGCCCCCCGGGAACAGGTAAAACGCTGTTGGCAAAAGCCGTGGCAGGCGAAGCGGGAGTGCCGTTCTTCTCGATGAGCGGCTCCGATTTCGTCGAAATGTTCGTCGGCGTGGGCGCAAGCCGTGTGCGTGACCTGTTCCGACAGGCAAAGGAGAAAGCTCCGTGTATCATCTTCATCGACGAGATTGACGCCGTGGGCCGCGCCCGCAGCAAGAATCCCGCGATGGGCGGAAACGACGAACGCGAGAACACCCTTAACGCCCTGCTTACCGAAATGGACGGTTTCGGAACGAACAGCGGCGTCATCATTCTGGCGGCAACCAACCGCGTCGACATGCTCGACTCGGCCCTCTTGCGCGCCGGACGCTTCGACAGGCAGATAAACGTTGACCTGCCTGACCTTAACGAGCGCAAGGAGATATTCAAGGTACACCTCAAGCCGGTGAAGATTGACGAGTCGGTAGACATTGACATGCTGGCACGCCAGACACCGGGATTCTCCGGAGCTGACATTGCTAACGTATGCAACGAGGCGGCGCTGATAGCCGCACGCCACAACAAGACGCACGTAGGCAAGCAGGATTTCCTCGACGCAGTTGACCGAATCATAGGCGGACTGGAGAAGAAGACCAAGGTTATGACCGAGGGAGAACGCCGCACGATAGCCCTGCACGAGGCCGGTCATGCCACAATATCATGGTTCCTCGAGCACGCCAACCCGCTGGTGAAGGTGTCAATCGTTCCCCGCGGACGGGCGCTGGGCGCCGCGTGGTACATGCCGGAGGAGCGCCAGATCACCACGAAGGAGGAGATGCTCGACGAAATGTGCGCAACACTCGGCGGAAGGGCTGCCGAAGAGCTGTTCACGGGACACATTTCCACAGGCGCGATGAACGACCTTGAACGCGTGACAAAGAGCGCCTACGGCATGATAGCGTATGCAGGCATGAGCGAAAAACTGCCCAACATCTGCTACTACAACAACAACGAGTACAACTTCCAGAAGCCCTACTCCGAGACAACGGCCAAGATAATGGACGACGAAGTGCTCTCGATGATCAACGAACAGTACGACCGCGCCAAGGCGCTGCTGCTTGAACACAAGGAAGGGCACAACCGCCTGGCCGAGCTCCTGCTCGAGCGCGAGGTAATCTTCGCCGAAGACGTGGAGACTATCTTCGGCAAGCGCCCGTGGGTAAGCCGTTCTGAGGAAATAATGGAAGAGGAGAACAAGGGCGCGCACGACGGCAGCGACGACAACGCTGAGCCTGCCGACAATGGCGCAGAACCTACACCAAGCACCGTGGCAGACGGCCTGACAGGCACAAAGACGGGCGAGGAAGACATCCAGAAAGCATGAACACAAGATATCTGAAGACGTTATAGAAGTTAAGGAAGTTATGGCCGCACGCACTGACGGACAATCCTAAGGGATAACGGCCATGGCTTCCTTAACTTCTGTTTCATATCCCGAAGCGTGGCGGCAACAGCTTCTTTAATATCCGAAAACCTAACTAACAAAAGTATGAAAAACCTTATAGTAAGAACAATCACCGGCATTTTCTTCGTCGTAGCGGTAGTTGTATGCTTCCTGCGGCCCGTAGCGATGGAATTTCTCTTCGCCCTCGTCACCGGATTGAGCCTGTGGGAATACTGCGGACTGGTTAACACCGTCAAGGGCGTCAGCGTCAACCGCTTCATCAGCACCATAGCCGGCGTATATTTCTTCCTTGCCGTAGGCGGATTCTGCAGCGGCGTAGTGCCCACTGGGGCCGTGTTCATCCCCTATCTGCTCACCATCGTTTATCTTTTCATAAGCGAACTTTATACAAAGGCCGACAATGCCATCAACAACTGGGCGCACACCATGCTCGGCCAGATGTACATCGCCCTGCCCTTCTCTACGATAAACGTGCTGGCGTTCAACGCCACACCCGACGGCGGCATAGTCTACAACTACATCGTGCCCCTGTGCGTGTTCATCTTCCTTTGGGCCAACGACACGGGCGCCTATTGCTCAGGTTCGCTCTTCGGCCGCCACAAGCTGTTCCCGAGGATATCACCGGGCAAGAGCTGGGAAGGCTCCATAGGCGGCGCCATCATCGTGCTTGCCGTAGCTTATCTGGTCGGCTGGTACGACAATAGCCACACCCCCGAAGCCACCCTCACCACCCTGCAATGGATGGGACTCGGCCTCGTAGTCGTGGTGTTCGGCACGTGGGGCGACCTTGTTGAGTCGCTCTTCAAGCGCACTCTCGGAATCAAGGACAGCGGCAATATACTGCCTGGCCACGGCGGAATGCTCGACCGCTTCGACTCGTCACTCATGGCAATGCCTGCCGCAGTAATCTACCTCTTCTCGCTGACGCTGTTCTGATTATCACCGGACATAACTTCCAGACATAAACTGCAATGAAAATAAAGCACTGCATTACAGCTTTTGCCATCGCTTTCAGCCTCACCTCATGCGAGAAACACGAGGGAGAACTATACCTGAAGTCTAAATGCACGGCCGAGCTTAACGGCAAAACGTATATCGACCAGACGCGAATAGAACAGACGTTCAACCCCTTCGCTCCCACAGCTACGCCATACATTGAATACAACCCGGAAACGACCGGTGGCTGGTTCGAGACAGATCTCGGGCCAGACAGGGATGCTCCGGCAGAGTATTTCATTAAAATATTCATACCCAAAGACTTACTTAAAGGCGAGCATCTAACCTCTACGGCCGGGCGAAGCATGTTTGAATCAGATTTAGACTACAAGGTATATTGCCAGGACAACGGAATAGCTTACGCCACAATAGGAGGAGAATTAGTAGACAACGGCACATTTGAGATAACGTCATACGACTTGGACAACGGTTGGGCATACGGCAGATTCTCCCTGCCGTTCAGTGAAGGCACAATCACAGGCCAGTTCTATTGCGGAATTTAACCCAAATCGGTCATTAGAGCATTGCCAGGCTATTAGCCATAACTTATTTAGCCTCCATATAAAACTTATAAATTCAAGATTGATGTGAACTTTAGCCTGATTCACTCTTTATTCTTAATATAACGTGAGTTCGGTATAAGAATAATACTTCTTTTGAACAAAGAACTTACAGTGTTTTATAGTTCAAGCTGTCGAAGCGCGGAATGACAGATACCCATCGACCGCTTGAAGTAGGATTATTGTCACATCATCATTATACTGAACTCACGTTAATATAAAAACAGAAATAAATTCAGTAAACCACTGTCAGCCGTCAGCCATACGCATATCTTATTGACAATAAGCGGTTTTACGGGCTGACATAGATATACGTCAAGCGTCAGCCGTACGTCGTCTTGCACGACACATGTGACACTTTGATGGCACCTAACGAAATCCCCTGTCAGTTCGTAAACCATTGAAAATCAACCATTAGCATGCGAAGCATGACGGATGACACTGAATTTTGAAAAATTTATTATATTTCATGGCGCCATCCCATCATGCGACAACTTTACGTAACAACGTCAAAACATCGTCAACCGCCATGCGAAAGACGGCAAAACGCACGCTAAAATGTGGCATCTTGCAATATAAAAAGCCGTATTTCACAAAACGAGACACGGCTATTTCATGAGGCGTTCCACTATTTTGCGGCAGGCATGGCAGTCACCGCCGGTTAATGAAGGTCTGCTTTTAGTGCCGCCTTTCTCAACCGTAGCGACAATCTTAAATCCGCTCCACTTAAATATCTCACGCAGGGCTTTCACCGCCCCACGGCTCTGACGGAACAGAATGTTAAACGGCCAAGGCGTTGAACATGTGGCAATAAAAGCTGCCCGCTTGCCTTTGTGCAATGGCAAAGGCATTCCACGACGGCTCTCTCCCATCATGCCGTAAACAATCCTGTCGAAAAGGACTTTCAGACTGCCAGGAATATTACCCCAATAACACGGCGTCCCTACTATCACAGCGTCAGCCTCGTTTATCATGGCGAGCACTTTCCGGGCGTCGTCATATGGCAAAACGCACTCCTGGCGGCTCCGGCACTGCATGCAACCGATACATGACCTCACCTGCAAATCGGCCACACGCACAACTGTGACCTCGGCGCCACGGGCCTCACCCTCTTTCCTTACAAGGCCGAGCATTTGCGACACGCAACCGTCACGCCTCGGACTGGCGTTGATTATGAGTATATTCATAGACTTTCCTGATGATTGCCACATTCACTCCGGAGCAGCCTCAACATCGCCTCTGCCGCATTGTCAGGCGCCCCTTTCCTGCCTATAAGCCTCTTTACCTCGGCATAGCCGTCAAGCATACGGGCGCGCGCCACCCCGTCGGGCAACAGACGGCCAAGCTCATTGACTATGTTGTCGACTGTAAACGTATCGGCAACCAACTCAGGTACGACTTCACGACCAGCTATGAGGTTGACAAGCGAAATGAAACGAACCTTTATGAGATGTCTGCGCAGAAAGGCTATGACCTTAGGAATCGGCGTCTCGTAACACACAATCTGCGGCACGCCGAACAGCGCTGTCTCCAAAGTTGCCGTGCCGCTGGTAACAAGTGCCGCTCGTGAATGGGCAAGCAAGGGGTAAGTCTGGTCGTAAACCACACTAACTTCATACCCCTCGGTGAACTTGTCGTAATAGTCATGCGGAATTGAGGGCGCGCCTGCCACAACCAGCTGGTACTTATCAGCATAACGCGAGGCAGCCTCGAGCATGGCGGGCAGGTTGTCCTTTATTTCCTGGCGGCGGCTGCCGGCCAGCAGCGCTATCACGGGACGGTCGGCAGGAAGCGAGTTTGCCTTGCAGAAACCGTCAAAAGTATCAGAATAGCCAGCAAGAAAATCGGCCACTTCATCAGCCGTGGGATTGCCAACATAATGTATAGGATAATTATGTTTTCCCTCATAAAAAGAAATCTCGAACGGCAGGATGGAGAACATCTCGTCAACATCACGCTTGATATTCTTTATCCTGTATTCCTTCCAGGCCCATATCTTGGGCGAAATATAATAATAGACGGGAATGTCCGTATGCGCTCTCACGTACTTGGCAATGCCGAGATTGAAACCGGGATAGTCTACGAGAATGACAACGTCAGGCCGCCAGGCCACAATGTCACGCTTACAGAACGCCATGTTACTGAATATTGTCCGAAGATGCAGTAGCACAGGCACGAATCCCATATACGCCAGTTCACGGTAATGCTTGACACGCGTGCCGCCAACGGCTAACATCAAGTCGCCGCCGAAAAAGCGGAAATCAGCCTCAGCGTCAACACTCTTAAGCGAGCGCATTAGCCTTGACGCATGCAAATCGCCGCTGGCCTCGCCCACGATAATATAATATTTCATCTTGATAAATCCTGCTCCATAAATTCATAAACGCATAATCCACAATGGACTACATCCTAAAAAAGCGCTATCGCTTGCCCCTGTACGGCCATGCTGCCGATATCATGACTTACGCAATATGCCCTTAATCTTGTCTATCATTTCATAGTCGGTGACATCTATGGTAGTAGGCGTTATGGCCACATAACCGTGTGTCAACGCCCAGTTGTCGGTATCTTCAGCCTCGGGCTCATCATTAGTGTACTTTCCTACAAGCCAGAAATAATCATATCCCCGGGGATGTCTTGCACGAACAACCTCGCTACCCCACGTTCCGTGAGCCATTCGACACGCTTTTATACCTTTAAATTCACTCGCCAGCGGGAAGTTTACATTAAGACATACACCCTTTGGAAGTCCGTCACGCAAAACACCTGAAAGAATGGTTCTTACATACTTTCGCAATGGTTCGAAATCAGCCTCATCCCTATGGTCGCACAAAGAGAATGCCACAGACGGAATATATTTCATACACCCTTCGCGCACGACACCCATAGTGCCTGAATAATGCGAGTTGACTGAAGCGTTGTCACCATGGTTGATACCCCCTATCACGATGTCGGGGCGGCGTGGACACAGCTCGCTAAGGGCCAGTTTGACACAGTCTACGGGCGTGCCGTTGCACGACCACATGTTCATGCCCTCACGCTTACGGCGCAGCTTCAGCCGTAATGGAGTTGTTGCCGAAAAAGCAGTGGAGAACCCTGACCGTGCCGACTCGGGTGCGCAAACAAGAATTTCACCGAAATCTGACACCATGTCAATTAACGAATTAATGCCTTTAGCATGATAGCCGTCGTCATTGGAAATAAGTATTAACGGTTTCATCTTTTCATTAAAAATAATTTTCTTTCGCTTACAAAAGTACGAAAAAAGGTTTAAATCAACTATTTCTCGCATAAAATATGTATTTTTGCAAAATAATTTTAGCGACACGAAATTGTCAATCAAAATAAAATGGGAAAAATTATCGCATTAGCAAACCAAAAGGGAGGCGTCGGCAAGACCACAACGACAATAAATCTGGCGGCGTCACTCGCAACACTTGAAAAGAAGGTTCTGGTAATCGATGCCGACCCGCAGGCAAACGCATCGAGCGGTCTCGGAGTCAACACGAAAGACATAGACTGTACTCTCTACGAATGTATAATCGACGGGGCAGATGTGCACGACGCCGTATATACAACAGATATTGACGGACTTGACATAATACCCAGCCATATCGACCTGGTTGGAGCAGAAATAGAAATGCTTAACCTCGAGCACCGCGAACAGGTAATAAAAAATCTGCTCGCGCCAATCAAGAATGATTATGACTATATCCTTATCGACTGCTCGCCGTCACTCGGCCTAATAACGGTCAACGCGCTCACGGCGGCCAACTCGGTAATCATTCCCGTGCAATGTGAATATTTCGCCCTCGAAGGTATAAGCAAACTACTCAACACCATCAAGATTATAAAAAGCAAGCTCAACCCGAAACTTGAGATTGAGGGATTTCTCCTTACGATGTACGACAGCCGCCTGAAACTGGCAAACCAGATATACGACGAGGTAAAACGCCACTTCCAGGAACTTGTGTTCAAGACGGTAATACAACGTAACGTAAAACTAAGCGAATCACCCAGCCATGGTCTGCCTGTGATATTGTATGATGCCGACTCGACAGGAAGCAAGAACCATTTGGCGCTGGCTAAGGAAATAATAAACAAGAACAACTAAAATTATAGCCATACGGATATTTGGTTACAAGGCTTTCACGTCATATGAAGCTATAACTGCAATTTAGTGCGACAAAGGCATACGGCATTCGACAAGCCACAAACCGCAAATAACCAGGCAAATACATAACAGCAAATACATGGCAGTAAAGAAAAGATACGGAAACGCTTTAGGACGCGGACTTGACGCGCTGATTTCAACCGACGAGGTCCGTCCGCAAGGCAGTTCGACAATTAATGAAATACCGTTAGAACAAATCGAGGCAAACCCCAACCAACCACGAAGGGAATTTGACCCCGTAGCCCTGCAGGAACTTGCCAACAGCATACGCGAAATAGGTATAATACAACCCATCACGCTACGGCAGATAGAGGTCAACAGATTCCAGATAATCGCCGGAGAACGCCGCTGGAGAGCGTCACAAATGGCGGGACTAAAAGCCATACCGGCATACATCCGCACCATAAACGACGAGAACATTATGGAAATGGCGCTCGTCGAGAATATTCAGCGCGAAGACCTCAACGCAATAGAAATAGCACTTGCATACGAGCACTTGCTGTCAAGTACCGGCATGACACAAGAAAAGGTAGCCGAGCGTGTCGGCAAAAGCCGTACCGCAATAGCAAACTACCTGAGGCTGCTTAAGCTGCCGGCACAAGTACAGATGGCCTTGCAGAACAAAGAAATAGATATGGGACACGCCCGTGCCCTTCTGGCCGTAGACAGCCCTTCACTACAAGTAAAGCTGTTTAAGGAAATACAGAAAAACGGCTACTCTGTACGTAAGGTTGAAGAAATGGTACAAAAGCTGAAAAACGGGGAGGACATCGTAAGCGGTAAAAAGAAAATTACGTCAAAACAACAAATGCCCGAAGAATTCTCCACTATGAGACAGCGGCTCTCCGATTTCTTCAAGACACCGGTACAGATGTCGGTATCCGCTAACGGGAAAGGCAAAATAAGTATCCCGTTCGCTAACGAAACGGAGCTGGAACAGATAATCAACATGTTCGACAAACTGAAAGAGCAGCAATAAACTTGTGGCTACAAAAAGCAGACTCATCATACAAAAATTGGCAATGGTCATGGCCGTATGGCTCGTGGCGGGAGCCTTTATGCCGTGTAAAGGACATACTACATGCGCGCTTCCGTTTATCAACGACAACGACAGTACCACAATAAAAACCGACAGCCTCTCGGCAAATGTCAACGACTCTATCGCTAAAATCATTACGGCCGTAGACTCTGCAAATCTTAACCGGACAGTATTTCCGGACTCTACGGGCAAGAAAAAGAAAGAAAAACGTGACTGGTCAACATGGCGGCCGAGCGCAAAACGGGCAATGTGGCTGGCAATAGTAATTCCTGGCGCGGGTCAGATATACAACCGTAAATACTGGAAACTGCCCATTGTGTACGGAGGTTTCCTCGGATGCTTATACGCAATAAGATGGAACAACCAGATGTATCAAGATTATTCCCAGGCCTATATGGACATAATGGACAATGACCCGAATACGCAGAGCTACAACGAATTTCTGCATTTGGGCAATACAATAACGCCTGAAAATACCGAACGCTACCAGGACTTGTTCAGACGGCGAAAGGATTACTACCGTAGATACCGAGACTTGAGCGTATTCTGCCTCATAGCTGTTTATGCCCTGTCGGTAATTGACGCTTACGTTGACGCATCACTATCCGAATTCGACATTTCACAAGACCTCAGTTTCAAAGTGGAACCGGCAATTATCAATAACGGCTCATCGCTTAACCCGCTTAAGTCTTCGTCTGTCGGTATACAATGTTCAATCAATTTCTGACACATCCCAAATTTTATAACTATAGATATTTGCATTTTTAATACCCTATGAAGAAAAAAACGTTTATCGTCATTGCCGCAATGATTCTCGGCGGAAACTGCGTGATGCAGGCGCAAAGCGAGGTAGAGGAAATCACTGTGACCGACAATGACGGAAAAGAAGAGGTCATAGACGTTCCGGAGGCCATGAACTATGAAGTGGACAGCCTTCTGAACCTATATTATTCAAAGACATATCTGCATGCCGACAATGACTGCAATTTTAAGGACGAGAATATAACCTATCCCAAAGAGATATACATCGAGAGACTGAAACGGCTTCCGAACGTAATGGAAATGCCGTATAACGAGATTGTACAGAAGTTCATAGACAGATACACCGGACGTCTGCGCCACTCTGTAAGTTATATGTTAGGTGCGGCAAACTTCTATACACCAATATTCGAAGAAGCACTTGAGGCTTACGGACTACCCCTCGAACTGAAATACCTACCGGTAATAGAATCCGCCCTCAACCCACAAGCTACATCACGTGTAGGAGCGGCCGGGCTATGGCAGTTCATGGTTGCTACCGGAAAACAATACGGACTTGAGGTAAACTCACTTGTAGACGAACGCCGCGACCCGATCAAGTCATCATATGCAGCAGCGCAATACCTAAAAGACCTGTACAAAATATTCGGCGACTGGAACTTGGTAATAGCTGCATATAATTGCGGACCAGAAAACATAAACAAGGCGATACACCGTGCAAACGGACAAGCCGACTATTGGAAAATATATCCGTACCTGCCAAGGGAAACACGCGGATACGTACCTGCATTCATTGCGGCAAACTACGTGATGAACTATTATTGCGAACATAATATCTGCCCAATGCGAACTACGCTGCCGGTTAAAACAGACACAATAGTAGTCAACAAAGACGTTCACTTCCAGCAAATTGCGGCAGTATGCGGAATTGACATAGACGAGCTGCGCACACTTAATCCCCAATACAGGCGCGATATAGTGAACGGAGGTAACAAACCGTCTATAATACGCCTGCCGGCTTCATCAACAAACATGTTCATTGCCAATGAAGACTCCATATATAATTACAAGACGGAGACTTTGCTTGCGCGCAGATCGCTTGTCGAAGTGGACAACAGTACAAGCTATACAAAAAAAAGCTCGACTAAGAAAAGAAGTTCGGCAAGAAAGAAAAGATCAAGACGCTCAAGGGCAAGACGAGTAACCATAAGACAAGGTGATACACTGTCCGAAATAGCGGAAAGACATCATACTACGGTCAGGAAGTTACGTCAGCTTAACGGAATAAAAGGCAACAACATCCGCGCCGGAAAGAAAATCAGGGTAAGATGACATGCTTATAGCCATCATATCCCCATCACCTTATTATAATTAATATCAAAGGAACACGGTTATGGACGAGCAGAACAATATCGACAAGTCCAAAGAGACTGCCGAAGACAAAATGGTAAACGAGGCGTTTCAACACTTGTTGGACAGCTATCTTACGACACGCCACCGCAAGAAAGTAGACCTTATAACAAAGGCTTTCAACTTTGCCAAACAAGCCCACAAAGGAGTGCGCCGCCTGTCTGGCGAACCATATATCATGCACCCCATTGCCGTTGCACAAATTGCATGCTCGGAAATGGGGCTTGGCTCGACCAGCATAAGCGCAGCACTGCTGCACGACGTGGTTGAAGACACCGATTATACTGTTGAAGACATTGAAAACATCTTCGGGCACAAAATAGCCCAAATAGTTGACGGACTGACAAAAATATCCGGTGGAATATTCGGAGAGCAGGCATCGGCACAAGCCGAAAACTTCAAGAAACTGCTCTTGACCATGAGCGACGACATACGCGTAATCCTGATTAAAATTTGCGACCGCCTGCATAATATGCGCACGCTCGCCAGCCAACCAGCAAATAAGCAATATAAAATAGCCGGCGAAACGCTATACATCTACGCGCCACTCGCAAACAGGCTCGGACTGAACAAAATCAAGACAGAGCTCGAGAACCTCAGCTTTAAATTTGAACATCCAGAGGAATATAAAGCCATTGAAGACCAGCTGGCAGATACGCAGGCATCACGCGACAGCCTGTTTGCCGACTTTACGACTCCTATACGCGAAGCACTCGACAAGATGGGACTTGAATATCAAATCAAGGCGCGCGTAAAGAGTCCGTATTCCATTTGGAACAAGATGCAGAACAAGCACGTCACTTTCGACCAGATATATGACATTCTCGCCGTACGAATCATCTTTAAGCCAAAAAAACGTGAAGAAGAAGTAAACGAATGCTTCAACATATATGTCGCGATAAGCCAGATATACAAATCACACCCCGACCGCTTACGTGATTGGGTAAACCATCCGAAAGCAAATGGCTACCAAGCACTGCACGTAACACTCATGAGCAAGCAAGGGCGATGGATTGAAGTGCAAATCCGTTCAGACCGCATGGACGAAATAGCAGAACAAGGATTTGCCGCACACTGGAAATACAAGGAGGGCGAGGAAATTGTTGAAGACGACGGCGAACTGAACAACTGGTTGCGCACAATAAAGGAAATACTTGACGACCCGCAACCCGACGCGATGGACTTTCTTGACGCTATCAAGCTAAATCTTTTCGCTTCGGAAATATTCGTATTCACGCCTAAAGGCGAAATCAAGACAATGCCGGCAGGATGTACCGCCTTAGACTTCGCCTTTCAAATCCATACTTTCCTTGGAAGCCACTGTATAGGCGCTAAGGTTAACCACAAACTCGTGCCATTAAGCCACAAGTTACAGAGCGGTGACCAGGTTGAAATTCTCACATCCAACTCTCAGCATGTACAGCCATCATGGATCAACTTTGCTTCAACAGCTAAAGCAAAGGCGAAGATACAGGCCATACTGAGACGCGACGCACGCGAGATACAAAAGAAAGGCGAAGAAATCCTAAACGAATTCTTGGGCAAACATTCGCTCGAAGTCAATTCTTCTATAATCGACAAACTCTGCGATTACCATGAGGTAAAGAATCCAGAAGCGCTGTTCCGCGCTCTTGGCAACAAGAACATAATACTCGGCGACAAGGATATAGATGAAATCAACGGCAAAAAGAAACAGAACATTGCCGGCACCTTACGCAAGTTCGTGCCTTTCGTAGGAAAAGAGAAGAAAAAGAACGCTGAAGAGAAACAACCCAACTACTTCATCGTAAAGGAAGGCTTCAACCGCAAGAAACCCATCTACATCACTGACGAAAACATTGGCCAGTTCATTTTCCCCACCTGTTGCCATCCCATCCCTGGAGACGACGCTTTAGGTTTCATCGACGGTAAAAACCGCATAGAGATACACAAGCGCTCTTGTCCTGTCGCCGCAAAACTAAAATCAAGCTATGGCAACAGAATACTTGACGCAAAGTGGGACATGCACCGCCAACTTTTCTTTGACGCAACGATAGAAATCAAGGGTATCGACCGTATCGGAATACTCAACGAGGTGACACAAGTCCTATCGGAAGAACTGAACGTCAATATCCATAAAATCACCATATCGTGCGACGAAGGCATTTTTGACGGCTCACTCGAACTGCGAATCCACGACCGTGACGACGTAAGAAACATCATAGATAAACTGAAAAAAATCAACGGAATACAGGAAATTACACAAATCGTATAAATCATCCAGAACCAAAACTACCTACCATTATGAAAAAAGCACTCTTCATCATGTTTGCTGCCATCTTTGCCTTTACGGCCAAGGCAGCCAACCCTTACGACAACCCAGACACCATATTCGTGGCAAGAGACGGCACCGGACAGTTCAGAACAGTCGGCGAGGCCGTTGAAGTATGCCGCGCGTTCATGGAATACCACAAGGTAATATACGTCAAGAACGGCATATACAAAGAGAAGCTCATCATTCCTTCATGGCTCACAAATATCGAGATTTGCGGGGAAAGCAAGGAGAAAACCATAATTACGTACGATGACCACGCAAACATCCGCCTGCCTGAAACAAATAAGGGAATGGGAACTTTCCGCACATACACGGTAAAGGTGGAAGGCAACGACATTACGTTCAAGAACATAACAATAGAGAACAATGCTGCCAGACTGGGACAAGCCGTGGCACTACATACCGAGGGCGACCGCCTCGTGTTCATTAACTGCCGTCTGCTGGGCAATCAAGACACGGTCTACACAGGCGTAGGCGGTACACGCCTTTACTTCAAGAACTGCTACATTGAGGGCACAACGGACTTCATCTTCGGCCCGTCAACGGCATGGTTTGAAAACTGCACCATCCACAGTAAGCAAAACTCATACGTAACGGCAGCATCAACACCGCAGGACGTGCCCTTCGGCTACGTGTTCAACCACTGTAAACTGACCGCTGCCGACGGTGTAAACAAGGTATATCTCGGTCGCCCATGGCGTCCTTACGGCTACACCCTGTTCATGAACTGCGAACTCGGCAGCCACATCGTCCCCTCAGGATGGCACAACTGGGGCAAGACATCCAACGAACAAACCGCCCGCTACATGGAATACAACAACACTGGCGACGGCGCAAAAACATCCGAACGCGCGGCATGGAGCAAACAGCTGACGAAAAAAGAGGCCGCACAGGTAACACTTGAAAACGTATTCAAGACCGATACAAGTTGGACTATTGAATAAATTAAGAGTTAAGAATTAAGAAAATATGCTCTGTTGCTTATTATCAGCAGCATATTTTCTTAATTCTTTTTTAGCCCATTCATTCGATAAAAGTATGATTTATCACATCTTTATCGAATATGGACAAAATTGTCACAGGCTTGCGCCGATATTGCAATATACGGCATATTGCACAGTAAAATGGTGCAAATCGCGGCGCAATAAGCTGTTTTTTCGACTAACGAACACGCAAAACCGTTAAACCGACAAGGCAAACAGTCATCGGCCTTGTCGGTTGATATTGACGACAATGGAACTCGTCAATATGCGGGCATCCATATTTTGCATCGTAAACCACGGCTCTCCCAAGGCTGGGCGGCCGTGAATCCATAAAATCACAATTATTGGGTATTGCCCGTTATGGCGCGTTTTAATACCTTTGTCCGAGAAAACAACGCAGCAAGATGCAGACGACAAAGGACTATATAAGGCGCAGCCTGATTGAGGCTGCCGAGGAGCTGTTCTACGAGAAGGGCTTTCGTGGTGTGTCAATGCGCGAGGTAGCGGCACGCTCGGGCGTCGGGCTGAGCAACATATACAATTATTTCAGGAGCAAGGACGAACTGTTCCGCGGCGTCGTAGGCCCGGCCCTGCGCGACTTCGAGGCAATGCTCGAGGCCCACCACGGACAGGACGGAACGGACGTTACGGCCATGTGCGATGACGGTTATTTCGAGAAGGTGGTCGACGAGTACACACGTTTCATCAACTGCCACCGACGCCGACTGGCCATACTGCTGTTGCGTTCGGGCGGCTCGTCGCTCATGGGATACCGCGGCGAGTTCACCCGCCACGCAACGAAGACGGTGAAGGAATATTTCGCCGAGATGAAACGCCGCCACCCGGAACTTGTCACCGACATCACCGAGACGTCTATCAGGATGCACACGATATGGATTTTCAGCATGTTCGAGGAGATAATAACACACGACATCGGGCCGGACGACGTGCCCAAGGTGGTGGGCGAATACATAACCATAGAGATTTCAGGTTGGAGAGAGCTTATGAAAATATAAGCTCTCTCCTTTTTTTTGAACAATACTGCCGTTCGTTCGCTTTTGCCACGCAGGCAATACCCAACGCCGACAGACGCTTGAGGGAACGCGACAAACGAAGACGGACAGGGCACGAGATAGCCTTTTATAACGCGCTGGCATACAGCACGTTATAAAAGGCCGTCTATTACGCTCCAAAAAGCCGTGTTTCATCGTCTCAAATACGGCCTTTTAAAATGCGAAAGGCCGCATTTGAGACAACGCACTACGGCATGTACGTGGATTGATGCTAACATTAATTTAAATAAACAACAAGAAGTATGACTACATTTAAGAAACTTTGGGGCTACATGGGGCGGCGCAGGGCGCTGCTGCCCGTGGCCATCGTGTTGTCGGCCTTGAGCGGACTGGCCGGGCTTTTACCATTCGTGTTTATCTGGCTGATAGCGAGAGAGCTGTTGAGCGGCGACGATTCGGCATCGCAGTCGTCGGTAATAAGTTACGCCTGGTGGGCGGCAGGTACTGCGGCAGGCAGCGTGGCGCTGTACTTCGGGGCACTGATGTGCTCGCACCTTGCCGCGTTCCGCGTCGAGAGCAATATCCGCAAGAGCGCCATGCGGCGTGTGATAGCCATGCCGTTGGGATTCTTCGACGCCAACACGAGCGGCAGGATACGCAAGATAATAGACGACAATGCCGGCATTACACACTCGTTTCTGGCCCATCAACTGCCCGACCTTGCCGGCACCGCGCTCGTCCCCGTAGCTGCCGTCGTGCTCATCGCGGCCTTCGACTGGCGGCTGGGGCTGGCCTGCCTCATCCCCGTATTCATTGCCATGGGCATAATGGCATACACGATGAACACGCGCGGACGCGAGTTCATGAAGGAGTATATGACATTACTCGAGCGCATGAACACCGAGGCGGTAGAGTACGTCCGCGGCATTCCCGTAGTAAAGGTATTCCAGCAGACTGTGTTCTCGTTCAAGAATTTCTACCGCACCATAATGCAGTACAGCCATACCGCCACACGCTACACACGCCTGTGGGAACGGCCGATGACCCTCTACACGGTCATCATCAACAGCTTTGCCTTCATTCTCGTGCCCGTAGCAATCATCATGACAGGGGCAGGCGAAGGCCTGGCCTACGTAATTATCAACCTCATACTGTTCGTGCTCGTTACGCCGGTGTTCTCGGAGTGCGTCATGAAAAGCATGTACATAGGCCAGGCCTTGGGGCAGGCCGGCGAGGCTGTACGCCGCCTTGACGAGCTGACATCCTACCCTACGCTGAAGGAAAGCGACCGTCCGCAGACCCCGAGAGGACACGATATAACCTTCGACAACGTGGTATTCGCCTATCCTGGCACAGATAAAGACGTTCTTCACGGCATATCGTTCAGTGTAAAACAGGGCCAGAGAATAGCCCTTGTGGGCGCTTCGGGCAGTGGAAAGACGACGATAGCGCGCCTCGTTCCACGCTTCTACGACGTCAGCGGCGGTTCCGTGAGGATAGGCGGAACCGACGTTCGCGACATCAGCCACGACGTATTGATGCGTACCGTGTCATTCGTATTTCAGGAACCACGGCTTATAAAGACCACCATCCTCGAGAACATACGCTACGGCAAACCTGAAGCCACGCTTGAAGAGGTCAACCGTGCCGCCGACATGGCGCAGTGCCGTGAAATCATCGACCGCCTGCCTAACGGCCTGAACACCGTAATCGGCACGGAAGGGACATACCTATCGGGCGGCGAACGGCAGCGCATAGCACTGGCGAGGGCATTCCTTAAAGACGCGCCAATCATCGTTCTTGACGAGGCCACGGCCTTTGCCGACCCCGAGAACGAACACCTCATGCAGCGCGCACTGCGCGAGCTGACGCGCGGAAAGACCGTACTAACCATAGCCCACCGCCTTACCAGCGTGGCCGACGCCGACGAGATACTCGTAATCGACGGCGGACGCATAGCCGAACGGGGCACGCACGACACCCTGCTCGGCCTAAAAGGGATATATTATAACAGGTGGAACGAATACTGCCAGTCGGTAAACTGGGAGATAAAGTCCTTTAAGCAGAACGCCATTAAGCCAACCGTCAGCGAAAGGACAACCACTAATGAAACCACGTTCAGCAAACAAACAAATAACAACGGCACGTACAAACGAGACCGTAACAGGCCCGGTTCCACCGCTTATGGCCTGGCGGATAAGCTCGCCTTGTCTCCAAAGGGCTACCGCGACTTCAAGAAGGGCGTGGCGTGGACGGCCATTTTCAACATCGTGCTTATGCTGCCTGCCATATTCGTATTCCTTTTCCTTGCCGACTGGTTGCGTCCTTTACTCAACGGCGGAGCGTCTCCCGCACACGGACTATCATACTTCTGCGTGCTGGCAGTGGCCTTCTTGGCCGTTATGTACGTAGTCGGCGTGTTCCAGTACCGCAGCACATACACCTCCGTTTACGACGAGAGTGCCAACCGCAGGATAAACCTTGCAGAGAAGCTGCGCAGGCTTCCGCTTGCTTTTTTCGGCGAAAAGAACCTGTCAGACCTAACCTCAACAATAATGGACGACTGCACCGACCTTGAGCATACGTTCTCACACTCCGTGCCGCAACTGTTCGCCTCGCTCATCAGCATTACGCTCATAGCCGTCGGCATGTGCATATACTGCTGGCCGCTGGCCGTCGCCCTGTTTTGGGTCGTGCCCGTAGCGTTGGGCATATTGCTGTTGTCAAGAAAAGGGATGAGGCGCAGCAATAAGGTAAACTACATGAACAAGCGCGCCGTAACGGAAGTGATACAGGAAGGACTCGACACCGTTCAGGAAATAAAGTCGTACGGACAGGACGCCCGCTACACGCTCAGGCTCGACCAGTCCATTGACCATTACGAGCGCGTTATGACCCGCAACGAGTTAGTATTGGGCATACTCGTCAACGGAGCGCAAAGCATATTGAAGCTCGGACTTGCCACGGTGACAACCGTCGGGACATGGATGATGGCGGCAGGGACGGTCGATATGTTCACGTTTCTTGTGTTCCTGGTCATAGGGTCACGTGTTTACGGCCCTATAAACGAGGTACTCAACAACCTGGCGGCGCTTACTTACCTCGACGTACGCATTTCACGCATGAACGAGATGGAGCGAATGCCCGTGCAGGAAGGTGCCGACGTCAGCATTGACGGCGGTTTCGACATACGCTTCGAGCATGTAAGTTTCGCTTACGAGGAGGGCAAACAAGTGCTCAACGATGTCTCGTTCACGGCCCGTCAGGGTGAGATTACGGCGCTGATAGGCCCGTCGGGCGGAGGAAAGAGCACCGCCGCCAAGCTGGCAGCCCGCTTCTGGGACGTCAATTCGGGACGCATCACTCTGGGCGGAGTGGACATATCCACCGTAGACCCCGAGGCATTGCTGCGCAACTTCTCCGTCGTATTCCAGGACGTAGTGCTTTTCAATGCCTCCGTAATGGACAACATACGTATCGGACGGCGCGACGCAACGGATGAGGAGGTACTCAGAGTAGCCCGCCTCGCATGCTGCGACGAGTTCGTAAACAAGCTGCCCGACGGCTACCGGACTGTCATCGGCGAAAACGGACAAACCCTTTCAGGCGGCGAACGGCAACGTATCTCCATAGCTCGTGCGCTGCTTAAAGACGCGCCAGTAGTACTTCTTGACGAAGCCACGGCATCGCTCGACGTCGAGAACGAGACGCTCATACAGGCAGGAATATCCGAACTGGTCAGGAACAAGACCGTTCTTATCATCGCACACCGCATGCGTACCGTAGCAAATGCCGACAAGATACTCGTGTTAAGCGGAGGGGAAATATCCGAACAGGGCACACCCGGCGAACTGAAAGCCCGCGGCGGATACTTCGCCCGCATGCTTTCGCTTCAAGGGGAAAAGGCCTGAAAGGAATGCAGGGCGGTAAAGTGAAAAGGCAAACCGCCACCCGCGCTTTTCCAATATGCCGCCTTTTGCGTTCCGAAAGGCCACGTTTTAAACGATAAAAGGCCGTCTTTTACAAGCTAAAAGACGGCCTTTCGCAAAACAGCCGGCCACAAGGCGGCATTCATGCCCATGCTACCAGCATTGCATTGCGTGATTAACCGTTTCACGCCAAGAATGCAGACAAAGCCTAATACGTTGAGACTCAAAAATATATTGACCGTTACTTAACGATTTTTCTTGACTTATTGGATAAAAAGTCGTATCTTTGCAAACACGTAACCATCGTTATAAGGAGGAACAAGACATGAGAACATCATCTGCAATGGAGAATCTCCTGCTTTACCTCCAGTCACTGCCGAAGAGCAACAGGAAGTGGTTGTCGGACAAGTTGATTGAAGGATTGCACGAGGAAGAGAGCGACACTATCAGCAAAAAGGAAGTTCTCGCTGGCATTGACCGTGGACTGAAGGAGATGATTGAAAGAAAAAAGACAGGTAAGAAAGCAAAGACTTTAGAGGAACTTATCCATGAATTATAAGATTATATTGGACGAAAGCTTCGATAAAGAAGTAAAGCGTCTTAGCAAACGTTACCGTTCCTTAAAGGCCGATTTGCAAACATTACTCAACGACCTCAACGCCAATCCGCAGCTCGGAACAGACCTCGGAGGGGGCCTGCGCAAGGTTCGCATGCGCATAACTTCCAAGGGTAAGGGCAAGAGCGGAGGCGCAAGGGTCATCACGTTCACCGTGGTCGTGACTGTGGACGAGAGCGAAATCAACCTTCTCTACATCTATGACAAAAGCGAAAGGGAATCAATAACGCACAATGAAATAGACGAATTGCTGCGCAAGAACGGACTGAAATAAAAACAAACCGCCATGGCACTTAACACGGAAAAGAACCTGAAACTGTATTACTCGATAAAAGAGGTGGCCGGAATGCTAGGCGTTTCGGAAAGCATGCTGCGCTTTTGGGAAAAAGAGATACCCCTGCTCAAGCCGAAAACGACTGGCAACAACGTGCGCCAATACACCGAGGCTGACATCGAGAACGTAAAAGCCGTGTACAACCTGGTAAAGGTCAGGGGCTTCAAACTGTCAGCGGCACGCAAGATGTTGCGTGAAAACAAACAGGACGTTGACAACAACGCACGACTGATTGAGAGCCTTATCAAGGTGCGTGAAGAACTGAAAGAACTGAAGAAACAGCTTGACTATCTTGAATAAAGTACCCGCTGGCACCGCTTACGGCGCCAGCAGAAGCAGCGGAAAAACCGTAATCGTCATTAAACATACAGCCCGGTACATGACAGTACCGGGCTTTTTCGTTCACTTCAGCATAATCATACGCCGCAGGATGAGGTTCTTGTACGCCCTGCACAAGTCTTCCGGAAGAAACGAGCAGTCGATAAGCTCAAACCACTTGGGCAACACACGTCCGAACCGGCGCGCCATGTTGTCAATCACCTTCTCGTCAACGCCCGACGCGGTTATGGACTTTATGAAGTCAGCCTTGCGCAGTTTACGCTTCTTGCCGTTAAGAGTCAGCGCCAGTTCTTCGGGGTCTTCGGGCATGACGAGCGTCGTGGCGAGCATGTCGTAGGCAGGAGTCAGGGTGTATCCGCCGTGCATCGGGTTGTACAACGAGAAGTTCTTGAGGTGCATGTCGGCGTTACCCGTGAGCCACGAGAACACAACCACCTCCCAAAAGTTGACCACATCAAGCTGCGGAGCCGACGAATAACGGCGTATTGCCTTGGCTATCTGCTCGTAAGAGCCTTTATATTTATATTCGGTAAGGCGCTCTGTAAGCTGGCACATGTCCTCCATGGGCACTTTGTTGCCGTCGTCAAGGCGGTCGATACGCCTTGTGATGTAGCACAACTCGCCGTCGCTGAAGCGTATGAGGCTGTGCGGTACGACGCTGATTTTTGCCGCTTCGGCCAGGTGCATGGTAAGGTCTTCAAGCTCAGGCAGGGCTCGGTACGAATTGGTTTGCGGTTTTAGGATAAACCGTCCCCACAGTCCTACGATGGTAAAGCGGTCGGGTTCGTTCCTGCCTCCACGGTTTATGTCGAGCGAAAGCTTTGCCTGCACGCCGGTAAGAGTGGTCTGCGCGCGCACCACCTTGCGTGCCAGGTCACCCAGTTGGGCGCGAATGTACGGCAGCTTGGGAGCCTCTTTCGTTCCGAAAAACTTGCGGGCGCAAGCCGGATGATAGTCGATCTGGCCCTCCTTCAAGTCCTTATAGCAAAACAAACACCTCATCTTTTTGAATTAAGAATTAAGAGTTAAGAATTAAGAAAAACGCACTTCGTGAATTAAGAATTAAGAGTTAAGAATTAAGAAAATAGCTTTGCAGCTTACAAGTCATATTTTCTTAATTCTTAACTCTTAATTCTTAACTTCCTCCGGCACCACGCTTACCGCCCCGATGCAGTCCTTACAGCAGGCAAGAAGCAGCGACATGCGGTCGCGCTGGTTGATTTTCCAGCTCTTTTCGGCTATGTCAAGCAGCCAGCCTTCGGGTATCAGACCGTCGAAGAAGGGAAACATCACCGTGTCGTGATACGCCTCCTGTCTGAGAGGAAGCGTCAGGCTGACAGCCTCGGCACTGCCGGAAGCGAGATAACCGGCGTCGTACTCGAAGGTATAGCCGCTCTCGTCTTCTGTCAAACGGCCGGCCAACTGGTCGTAAAGATATACCAATGCACGTTTCATATCTAATTTGTTAGTTGTCAATGGATGAGAGACAAGCAGACGAGGATATTTGTCTCGCCGCTTGCATGCTTGTATCTTGTCACTCGTCTGCTATGGAAACGGCTCCCACCTGGCGGCCGAACAGGCGCAATACCTGGTTGATCTTGTCCATGCGCAACGTCTGCTTGCCCTGCTCCAGCTCACGGACAAAGCGCAGGCCAACGCCCGACTTGTCGGCCAAATCCACCTGCGTAAGGCCGAACTTCTTGCGCATCTCTTTCACAAAGTCTGCTATTGCCAAATCATCCATACCTTAATTATTATGTTAACAAGAGCGAACCACAACGTTATAGTACGCCAAGATTACACCCTTTCGGGTACAAATATAATAAAAATTCACGTCAATTATACCTTTTAGGGTATAATTTTATTAAATTAAATTTACTTTATACCCGAAAGGGTACACTCTAAACGCTTTACCAAAGCATATCGGCTTAATTACAAAAGGCCACCTTTTGCAAGGTAAAAGGTGGCCTTTCAGGAGCCAAAAGACGGCCTTTTACAACGCAAAAGGCCGTCTTTCGCAACTCTATTTATAACTTATTGATAATCAATATGTTACCCTTACACCATCATAAGGGCAAATAACGGCATGCCGACTGCCGTTTCCAACGTATCTTAATGCGCCATTTTAAGTCCCACAACCGACGCTATTAGCGTGGCGATGAAGAACAGGCGCCAGAACGTAGCCGGCTCCTTGAACACCAGAATGCCTACTACCACCGTGCCGACGGCGCCAATGCCTGTCCACACGGGATATGCCGTGCCGATAGGAATAGTGTGTACAGCCTTTGCCAAAAGCACCATGCTAAGCGTAAGACTTATCAAGAATCCGGCGCACCACAGCCAATGCTCCGTGCCGACGGTATCTTTCATCTTCCCAAGACAGAAGGCGAAGCCCGTCTCAAACAGGCCCGCGATAATCAAAATAACCCAATTCATATCGTTTGTTCGCTTTTATGTGATATTATTACAGTAAACGGGTGCAAAGATAACGCAAACGAGAGGAAAGTGAGCTTGCTCACAGTTTCCCGAGTGCAGCTTATCTTATGCAAAGATAACGCCCATAATCGACAAAACGTTTTACATTTGATAAAAAGTGTATTGGCGCTTCGTTTCTTTTTAATAAATTTGCATCCGAAACCATAAAGACATGGACATCGAGCAGATTATATCACGTACCTATCCCCTACCGCCCGCCTCAATGGAGCGGCTTAAGGCCCTTATGGAGGAAATAGAATTGCCCAAAGGCCACCATGTGCTGCGCATGGGAAAGGTGGAGAAGGACATTTTTTTCATCAAGCGCGGCATAGCACGCGCCTATACCACGGTAGACGGAAACGAAATAACCTTCTGGATAGGCGAAGAGGGAGACACTCTCGCTTCGATGAACGGCTACGTGAACAACCAGCCGGGCTATGAAACAATCGAACTGATGGAGCCGTCGGTACTATATAAGTTGCGCCACGACGACCTGCAACACCTTTACCTCGACGACATCCACATAGCAAACTGGGGCCGACGGTACGCCGAAACCGAGTTCATAGTCACCGAGCGACGCCTCATATCATTCCTGCTCACCGACGCGTCAGAACGCTACAGCCGCCTGATGACCGACAATCCCGAGTACCTGCAGCGCCTGCCGCTGGGCAGCATAGCCTCTTACCTCGGCATAACGCAGGTGAGCCTAAGCCGCATCAGGGCGAAAATCAAGTGACCGACAGCCTCGGTGCGCATAAGCTGCAGCCGCCTTCTTCTGCCACATTTATAGTGTATAACATTGCTACAGCATAACGGCCTTTTTCCAAAAGACCGCCTTTTGCTTTGCGAAAGGCCACCTTTCAGCGTGTAAAAGGCCGTCTCTTGGGCGCTAAAAGACGGCCTTTTGCAAAGCCGTTGGCCGTGGCTTGCGAACGTGCTCATTATCAATGAATTATGAATTTATCATTCATAACGGCAAATAATTTGGCTTTTTGTCGGATTTTTTATAATTTTGCCGTCCGAAAGTAAATGAAATATAATATGATGACAGCTAACGAAATCCGTGAATCTTTCAAGAAATTCTTTGAATCGAAAGGACACAAGATAGAGCCGTCGGCACCGATGGTTATCAAAGACGACCCCACACTGATGTTCACCAACGCAGGTATGAACCAGTGGAAGGATATTATTTTAGGTACGCGCGACCCTGAACCGCGCCGCCGCGCAGACTCGCAGAAGTGCCTGCGAGTGAGCGGAAAGCACAACGACCTTGAGGAGGTAGGCCACGACACGTACCACCACACGATGTTCGAGATGTTGGGCAACTGGAGCTTTGGCGACTACTTTAAGGAAGGAGCGATTGACATGGCGTGGGAATACCTCGTAGACGTGCTCCACCTTGATCCGAAAGACCTGTACGTTACGGTGTTCGAGGGCTCGCCGGAGGAGAACCTCGAGCGTGACGACGAGGCTGCCCGGTACTGGGCAAAGCACGTGCCGACCGACCATATCATCAACGGAAACAAGCACGACAACTTCTGGGAGATGGGCGACACGGGCCCCTGCGGCCCTTGTTCGGAAATCCATCTCGACTCACGTACGCCCGAAGAGAAGGCCAAAGTACCCGGACGCGAGCTGGTGAACAAGGACGACCCGCAGGTGATTGAAATCTGGAACCTCGTGTTCATGCAGTTCAACCGCAAGGCGGACGGCTCTCTCGAGAAGCTGTCGATGAACGTTATCGACACGGGAATGGGCTTTGAGCGCCTCGTTCGTGCCCTGCAAGGCAAGCACTCTAACTATGACACCGACATATTCCAGCCCATCATAAAGGAAATATCACGCCTCTCGGGCCTTGAATACGGCAAAGATGAGAAAACAGACGTGGCAATGCGCGTCGTTGCCGACCACCTGCGCGCCGTTGCTTTCTCTATAGCCGACGGCCAGCTGCCGGGCAACGCCAAGGCTGGTTACGTTATCCGCCGTATCCTGCGCCGTGCCGTCAGGTACGCTTACACCTTCCTCGGACAGAAAGAGACATTCCTCTTCCGCCTCGTGCCCACGCTTATCGCCGAGATGGGCGAGGCTTATCCCGAGCTAACGGCACAGCGCGAGCTTATCATGAGGGTGATAAAAGAGGAGGAAGACTCGTTCCTTCGCACGCTGTCTAACGGTATCAACATGCTCAACGACGCAATGGACGAGGTTAAGAAAGAGGGCAAGACCGAGCTTGACGGCGCCAAGGCGTTCCGCCTGTTCGACACTTACGGCTTCCCGCTCGACCTTACCGAACTTATCTGCCGTGAGAACGGACTGACCGTTGACGAGAAACAGTTTGACGAGGAAATGCAGAAGCAGAAGCAGCGCGCACGCAACGCAGCCGCCGTTGAGAACAGCGACTGGACCGAGTTGCGCCAGGGCGAACAGCAGTTCGTGGGCTACGACTATACCGAATACGAGTGCCACATTCTCCGCTACCGCAAGGTGACGCAGAAGAAAAACACCTTCTACGAGCTGGTGCTCGACAATACGCCGTTCTACGGAGAAATGGGCGGTCAGGTAGGCGACTGCGGTGTGCTGGTAAGCGAGAACGAAACGGTTGAGATAATCGACACAAAGCGTGAGAACGGACAGTCAATACACATAGTAAAGGCGCTGCCCAAGCAGCCCGAAGCTGACTTCATGGCCTGTGTCGACACTGACAAGCGCGAGGCAAGCGCCGCCAACCATACGGCAACCCACCTGCTCGACTACGCCCTGAAGCAGGTGCTGGGCGACCATATAGAGCAGAAAGGCTCGTACGTTTCGCCCGACACACTGCGCTTCGACTTCTCCCACTTCCAGAAAGTGACCGACGAAGAGATACGCCAAGTTGAGCGGATAGTAAACGATATGATACGTCAGGACATCCCGTTGGACGAACACCGCGACATGCCTCTTGACGAAGCGAAGAAGATGGGAGCCATTGCGCTGTTCGGAGAGAAGTACGGCGACAAGGTTCGCGTGGTTAAGTTCGGCCCCAGTGTTGAGTTCTGCGGCGGTATCCACGCACGTTCAACCGGCCGCATCGGCATGATAAAGATTATATCCGAAAGCAGCGTGGCCGCCGGAATACGCCGTATCGAGGCAAAAACGGGCAAGGAATGCGAGGAACTTCTGTACAACATAGAGGACGCTCTGAAGGCTATCCGTGCGTTGTTCAACAACGCAAAAGACCTGAAAGGCGTCATTGAAAAATATATCGAGGAACACGACTCGATGAAGAAGAGTATCGAGAGTTTCCAAGCAGAAGCCGTAGAACAGACAAAAGACAAGCTACTGGCACAAGCCAGAATGGTAAACGGCGTAAAAGTTGTGTCTGCCGTAATCCCGATGAAACCCGACATGGCTAAAGACTTGGTATTCAAGGTTGCTGCGGCAGAGCCGGGCCATCTGCTCTGTGTCGTAGGCAGCGTATATGAAGGACGCCCGACGCTCAGCGTGATGATAAGCAAAGACCTCATAGCCGACCACGGCCTTAACGCCGGACAGATGGTACGCGAGGCTGCGAAGCTAATCCAGGGCGGCGGCGGAGGCCAGCCACACTTCGCCACTGCAGGCGGAAAGAATCCCGACGGACTGTCGGCCGCTGTGGACAAGGTTATCGAACTCGCCCAACTTTAATAAAACAAGCAAACCATTAACGAACGGGCAGACAAGGAGAAACGGCCTAACGGTCTCAAAATCCCTTGTCTGCCCGTTCGTTGAAAAATAACAACCGAATAAGCACAAATATTCACCTAATAAACACTCCTAGGCGCAGAGTATGCCAAAGTGGGGATTTAAGGGTTTGCTCCTGTCAGCAAATAAAGTTATCTTTGCAATTCAAGAATGTCCAAATTGTAAAGTAAGCGATTGTATGAGAGGACTTAGAATGATGAAAAACAACCTTGGTCCGGTAACTATCGGCACCATAATAAGGAGCAAACTGAAAGAACGCAGACATACGGTAGTATGGTTCGCTGAGCAATTAGGCTGCAGCAGGACTAATGTCTACAAAATATTTGCCAAGCCCTCAATCGACACAGAAGAACTGTTCAAGATATCTAGGATTCTCGATTTTGATTTTTTCAAAGCCTACAGCGAAAAACTAAGCTGTAGAAATGAATGAGACCTACGGGTAACTCACCGCATGGCGTCATTCCGCTTGTGGCAAATCAAGGCTTTTCATACCCCTAACCAGACGTTCGTATGTATCTTGCGGAATTACACGTCCACGGGGAGTACGCACAACCGGAAAGCCGGCAAAGTAACTGTCGGTCGATATATGCCATGAAAAAGACTTAATATCCGTTGACCTCTTCAGTATCCTGTCAATGGAAATAACGTATCTCGGACTTACCACCGAGACTATATGCCGTCCCCCAAGAGTCACGGCCGCAAGTATAATCCGTGCCTTGTTGTTTGTCCTGACGGCGTTGAGTGGCGTGCCGTTCATACGCGCCGAGACTGTAATATTCCATCCGTCAGCGTTGATACGGTCCATGTTCTGACGGAAAATAACCCCGTGCGGAGCGGTGTCTTTCAAACGCTTGTACTCAATCAGCAGGTGTATCATCTCATGAAGGAGCACGCTCTTGAACGCTTTAGAGTCCATGTCGTAATAGTTACTTATACGTATGGTATACTCGGTTCTTGTCCTGAACATCTTTTTTGTACGTTTCCACGACATCGAACCGAGGCGAGTTCTCGACATGCCTACCGACAATGCCGGCATGGGCAGTATGCCACCGAAATACTTAACGTTGAATTCGGAGAACCATTCTTCAAGTTCTTTTACGCTTATACGCATTTACCACAAGCCCTGTTTACGAACCGCCAAAACAAGCGCAACGGCCTGAAACAGTGAGGGAATAGCCTTATATCCCCACGGTTTCAGGCCGTTGGTTACATGATTCCTAAATATTGTTATTGTCAGAGATAGCCTGCATAATCTGAGCTTCTATCTCCTCACACAGCTCCGGATTATCCTTGAGCAATATCTTGGTGGCATCACGTCCCTGCGCAAGGCGGCTTCCCTGGTAAGAATACCACGAGCCGCTCTTCTGTATGATGTCATATTCAACGCCGAGGTCAACAAGTTCACCGACCTTGGATATTCCCTCGCCAAACGTTATTTCAAACTCTGCCTTGCGGAAGGGTGGCGCAACCTTGTTCTTTACAACCTTAACACGCACTTGGTTGCCTATAACCTGGTCGCCGTCCTTTATACTTGTAATGCGGCGGATGTCAAGTCGCACACTGGCATAGAACTTAAGGGCGTTTCCTCCGGTTGTCGTTTCAGGATTACCGAACATCACTCCTATCTTCTCACGTAACTGGTTGATGAATATGCAAGTAGTGTTGGTCTTGCTGATGGTTGACGTCAGTTTGCGCAAAGCCTGGCTCATAAGGCGTGCCTGCAGGCCGACGTTGTTGTCGCCCATGTCGCCTTCTATCTCCTTCTTCGGCGTAAGGGCGGCCACAGAGTCAACAACGAGGATGTCGATAGCCGACGAACGGATAAGCTGGTCGGCTATTTCAAGAGCCTGTTCGCCGTTATCGGGCTGCGAGATGAGCAGGTTGTCGATGTCAACACCTAACTTAGCTGCGTAGAAACGGTCAAAAGCATGCTCCGCATCTATAAAGGCGGCAATGCCTCCGGCCTTTTGCGCCTCAGCGATGGCATGTATCGCGAGCGTTGTCTTACCGCTACTTTCGGGGCCGTAGATTTCTATTATCCTGCCACGAGGATATCCGCCTACGCCCAGTGCGGCATTAAGTCCGATACTGCCAGTGGGTATTACCTCAACATTCTCAATGTTCTCGTCGCCCAATTTCATGATTGAGCCTTTGCCAAAATCCTTCTCTATCTTTGCCATTGCGGCCTGAAGGGCTTTCAGTTTACCTTCCTGCGCCATTGCGTCGGCCGCGTTGTCTTTATCTTTTGCCATTGTTTCTTTGTTTTAGGAGAGAAGGAGTAAGGAGTAAAGGAGTAATTAGAAATGCACTTATGCTACGTTGCATACAGCCGGGCACCGACCAACAAAACATGTCTACTTACTACTTTCCTCCGTTCTCCTTTATTACTTACTATTTAAATCTTACAATTCCAGGTCACCGTCGAATACCTCATGCCAAGGCAGACCTTGCTTATTGAGCTGCTCCATGAACGGATCCGGGTCGAACTCCTCGACGTTCCACACGCCGGGCTTGCGCCACAGGCCCTTGAAGAACATCATGGCGCCAATCATCGCGGGCACTCCCGTAGTGTAGCTTACGCCCTGCATGCCGGTCTCATTGTACGCTTCCTGGTGCTTGCAGTTGTTATATATATAATAGGTGCGCTCTTTTCCGTCCTTCAGTCCGCGTATGCGGCAGCCTATGCTCGTCTCGCCGTCGTAGTTGCTGCCAAGGTCCTGCGGGTTGGGCAGCACGGCCTTGAGGAACTGGAGGGGCACTATTTTGACCTTTACCGTCTTGCCCGAACCGTCAGCCAGCTGTGCCTCATACTCTATTTCGTCTATTCTTGACATGCCGATGTTCTGGATGACGTCAAGATATGTCAGGTATTGCTGGCCGAAAGTCATCCAGAAGCGTGCCTGCTTGATTGTCGGATAGTTCTTCACGAGGCTCTCCAGCTCTTCGTGGTGCATAAGATAGCTCTCGCGCGGGCCGATGTTCGGGTAAGTCAAGGCCTTGTGAACCTCGAGAGGTTCGGTCTCAAGCCATTGTCCGTCCTTGTAGTAAAGGCCCTTCTGCGTTATCTCGCGTATGTTTATTTCGGGGTTGAAATTGGTGGCGAAAGCCTTGTGGTGGTTGCCGGCGTTGCAGTCCACGATGTCGAGATACTGTATTTCGTCGAAGTGATGTTTAGCCGCGTATGCCGTATATATGCCGCTCACGCCGGGGTCGAAGCCGCAACCGAGGATGGCGGTCAGGCCAGCCTGCTCGAAGCGCTCCTTGTAAGCCCACTGCCATGAGTACTCGAAATGTGCCTCGTCCTTGGGCTCATAGTTGGCAGTGTCAAGATAGTTGCATCCGCAAGCCAGGCATGCGTCCATGATGGTGAGGTCTTGGTAAGGCAACGCAAGGTTGATAACCATCTCCGGCTTGTAGTCGTTGAAGAGGGCCTTGAGCTGCTCCACGTCGTCGGCATCAACCTGCGCAGTCTTGATGTCCATGTCGATTCCGGCCTTGTGGATGGCCTCGACGATGAGGTCGCACTTCTCCTTGCGCCTGCTTGCAATCATAAACTCAGTAAAAACGTCAGCGTTCTTGGCGATTTTGAACGCTGCCACTGTAGCGACGCCACCGGCGCCAATCATTAATACTCTTCCCATTGTAGTTATTTTATTATTTGTTGTTTGCTTTTATTTTGGAGGTTTGGAAGGCCGGGAGGACTGGGGGAACGGGGACAGCTGGGACGGTTGTCAACAGACCGTTGGGCACAAAGCCTCTTCTTCACCTTTTCACTTCTTCACGCTTTCACCTTTCCTTTACTTTTTATCTAATTCTTCAGCCCGTATTCCGAGAGCGTTCATCAGCGAGTAGCCAAGTATCTCCTGGCGGAAGTTGCCGCCCTGCATGGGCTGCATGGCGAACACGGTCACGCGCTTGTCTTCGTCCACACGGCGCAAGGCATGGCGCACATCATCGTACATCCGCTCAGCATCGGGCACTATCATGACGCGCTTTACGTCCTTATGGTTGCACACAATCTCGACCGTTTCGGTAAAGAAATCCTCCTTTGTGGCCATGTCCTCGGGCGACAATGCCGAGATAACGAACTCGCCGAGGTTATCCCTGAAAGCCTTTCCGTCAAGCTCTTCAGCGTATATTGACGGCTTGAAGTTCTCCAGTCGGCCGTTCTTCCTGTCGTGTATAAGTATCACTTGCGTAACGTTGTCGCCCTCGCGTAATCCTCCGTCAAGGGCCACGCAGTCAATCCACCGCGCCATGTCGGCCTGCGGTATGCGCCGCTCAATCATGCGCTCGAAGTTCACGATAAGGTCAAAAGCTACCTTGTCTATATAGTCGCCGTCGGCTATTATCACATTGTCGCACCATTTCACGGCGCCCGTTAAACCATTATTCATGTATGCAAACTTACACAAATTCTTCGGAATAAACGAATAAAAAGTACAAAATACAATAATAATTAAGGTTTAAAAGGCGTGCGTAACCTACCTACGGCAGCCTATCGCACACCATGCCAAACGGCCCTTCGGCATGGCGGCTACCACCTCTTGCATAATATCATGATAATCAACGTATTATAAAAGGCCATCTTTTAGCGTGCAGAAGATGGCCTTTTAGAAGACGAAAGACGGCCTTTTACGTTTCAAAAGGCCGTCTTTCGCAAAACATGCAGCCACGACCCGCAGAACGGGCGGGCGCAAGGGGTATCATTACGGGCGGCAAAGCGCCTCGCAAACGCTGTCCTGAAACCTGCGTCCTGACGACGCATGGCGTATGCCCATGTTGATAATCGAGAAGCAGAGTACATGCCCGTTGGCCGCCGTACAATATCCGGCCAGGCCGCTGACGCCGGTCACTGTACCCGTCTTGGCATGCACGTTGCCGCGCGCATAGCCGCGGCGCATGCGGTCGTCAAGCGTTCCGTCCATGCCAGCTATCGGCATTGAGGCGTACAGGGGTACGTATATGCGGTCGTGGCGGTAGGCGTATTTAAGGAAAGCAACCTCCAGTTCGGGCGACACATAGTTGTAAAGCGACAGCCCGCTGCCGTCGGCAATGTAATAATCCGACGCATCATAACCGAGCTTCTCTATCAAACGGTTCATCATCCGGCGGCCGTCCTTGGCGGTTACCGTGGCAGAATGTACCCTCGACGCTGCCAGATGATAGAACAATGACTCCGAATAAAGGTTGTCGCTTTTCTTCATCATGCGCGGCAAAATGTCCTTGACGGCACGCTTGACGGTGCACTTCCGTATGGCGTCAGACGGCGTACGGGCCTCCTTCACCTCACCTTCAACCGTTATTCCGGCACGGTGAAGACGACTCTTAAACTCCTCCACGAAACCGTCCTTGCCGTTAATCAGCAACGGAGTAAGCACGGGATTGTCGTCATCCCAGCACCAGCCCTCGCCCAGGCGGTCGGCGTCTTTCATCGAGAGGTCGGCATACAGGTTGCCGCGAATAGTGTCAACGCCGAGGCTCCGCACACTGTCGACAAAGGCGGAAAGGTCACGTTGACCGAACACGGGGTCGAAACCGCCCTTGCAATACAGGTCGCCGTCGAGCACGCTATCCGTCACCTCGCCCGTCATGTACAGCCCAGTCTCGTACTCATAACCGTCGCCAAGACGGTCGAGAGCCGCCACGGCCACCATCATCTTCAGCGTGCTGGCCGGTCGCATGAGCTGTTTCTCGTTATATTTGAATATAACCGAGTCGGCCGTAAGGTCGTAAACCATCAGTCCAACGGTAGAAGTACGCAGCATATCGCTGCGCAACAGCACGTCAAGCCGCGACTGCACGTCAATCGGCCAGAGCAGGTTCGGCTCGGCGATCACAGTGTCTTGCACGGCCGAATCGGTCGCGACGCTATCCTCCGTGACGCCCGCTACCGTCCCGGAGACATAATGCAAGCCCGTTGGCACGGCCGCCGACGACATCAAAAAAACAGCCATTGACACAAGGGCAATGGCCTGCAAACAAATATTCCAGTATTTTCTCATTTCAATCTAAAGGCTAAACGCATTCCTTCAACCTGCTTTCCAACTCGGCCATAAACGCTGCGATACCGGCCGGCTGCACGGATACCACATGGTCTAAACCGTATCTTACCAATACATAATCCACGGGAAACAATCCCGCACGCAGCCTCTCAATGCCCGTTATGTCGCCAATGCGCAGCCTCAACGGCCGTGAGAAGCGCCCCCGGCAGACAACAAGCCAGCCGTCTTCAGTAACGACATACCGCGTATTTACCGTCCTGTCAACCATCAGCACGCACGCAGCCACAAGTACGATACCTGCCATAATGCCAAGCGCCGACCAACAGCAAAACGCCCATACGGCACCACCCGCTACCACGATGATACCGGCATAATTCAACCAAGAAGCACGGTGACGGAATATTTTGTCCATGATTTTGCGTGCAAAAGTACAAAGAATTTCCGATAGAGAACACGCTTATGGCCTTTTTTGATGTATAAAAGGTTTCTTTAAACCTC
>NZ_JACJJG010000129.1 GCF_016899855.1 Marseilla massiliensis | reverse complement strand
CAGTACCTCTATCCAGAGTGTGTAAAATAATGTAGTTTATTTAAACAAAAACTGTCAACCTATTTCAGGAAAAGACAGGGGCTGGTCCATGTGTTTGCGAAAGGCCGCCTTCCGTCTTGCAAAAGGCGGCCTTTCAGGCGGTAAAAGGCGGTCTTTCAGCCCGTGAAAGGCCGTCTTTTATAAGCAGTCTTTATTTCATCTCCTTCAGCAGGCAGGGGCGCACGCGTTCGGTCACACGGCCCTTCTCGCTCACGGTGACGGTCATCGGGGCCATGTCGGCTGCGTCGCTTGCCACCATTACCTTGTACTCTCCGCTCTCTACTTGCCACTGGCTGTCCTTCTCGTTGAACGAGGCCAGGCTTACGTAGGGTATCTTTATCTCTACGGTCTGTGTCTCGCCGGGAGCGAGCTTGCGCGTCTTGGCAAAGCCTTTCAGCTCGCGCGCCGGCTTGTCCATGTCCTTACCGGGTGCCGACACGTACACTTGCACCACGTCCTTTCCGGCCATGCCGCCGGTGTTCTTCACGGTTGTCCTTACGGTTATGTCGCCGTCGGCGTTGACGGACACCTCGGGGCGGCCTTGCTCGAAGGTGGTGTAGCTCAGTCCGTAGCCGAAGGGGTATGCTACGCTTACGCCTTTCGTCGTGTAGTAGCGGTAGCCTACGTACACGCCTTCGTTGTACTCGGTGTAGTCAAAGTTGCGCACCGTGCCCTCCGTGCGCTTGTCCTTGAAGGCGGCCAGGGCTTTGTTGATGAGGTCTTCGCTGATTTCGTCGGGCATGGGGAAGTCGGCCTTGTTGCATACGTCGGCGTATCTCTTGACCCATGTCATCGGCAGTCGGCCTGACGGACACTCCTTGCCCGTGAGCACGTCGGCCACCGAGTTGCCGCCTTCCTGTCCGGGCAGCCATACGCAAAGGATGGCGTCGGGCATTGAAGTCCACGTCTCGGTCTCCACCGGTCCGCATACGTTGAGGATAACTACTACCTTCTTGCCTGCCTTGTGGAATGCCCCGCACACTCCTTCCACCATCTTCAGTTCAGCCGGCGTGAGGTTGAAGTTGTCGGAAACGTTCCTCTCCATTGACTCGCCCGAGGTCTTGCCGATGGTTATTATGGCCATGTCGTTGCCCTTGGCGGCCTTGTCGAGCATGTCTTGCGGCAGCTCCATCTCGTCGATGAGCTTCTCCGGCAGGAAGCGGTCCCTTTCTTTCTTGCCTTTGTCCAGCGCCGCCTTGGCCTTTGGAATGTAGTCGAGGTAGGCCTTCTGTACTTTCCTGTCAATCCTGAGTCCGGCGTTCCCGAGTCCTTCGGTGAGGCTTACCACGTAGGCGTGGTTGACGTTACCCGAGCCCGTTCCTCCCGCTATGAAGTCGTAGGAGGTGCGCCCGAACACGGCAACCTTCCTTGTCCCGCCAGCCAGCGGCAGCGCCCCGCCGTCGTTCTTGAGCAGCACCATGCCCTCGGTGGCGGCGTTGCGCGTTATGAGCGCGTGCGCCTTCAGGTCGGGATTGTTGTCGGCCTTGTGCCCCTTGAACGTGGGCGTGCGCATGATGAACTCGAGAATGTGGCGTATGTTGCGGTCTATTATCTCCATGGATATGTGCCCGTTGACGATGGAGCGCTTCAGTTCTTCCCTCTGCGCCGTCTTTCCGGGCATTATAAGGTCGTTGCCGGCCTCCATCTGGGCCGTGGCGTACTGCCCTCCGAACCAGTCGCTCACGACCATTCCGTTGAAGCCCCACTCGTGGCGGAGTATCTCCGTCACGAGGTCGGCACGCTCGCTGGCCATCGTTCCGTTAATCCTGTTGTACGATGTCATGACGGTCCAGGGCTGCGTTTCCTTCACGACGATTTCGAAAGGCTTGAGGTATATCTCCCTGAACGTGCGCGGCGAGCCTACCACGTTGTTGCTCGTGCGGTTGGTCTCCTGGTTGTTCAGTGCGAAGTGCTTTAGCGACGTGCCTACGCCGTTGCTCTGTATGCCGTTCACCACGGCCACGCTTATCTTGCCGGCCAGCAGCGGGTCCTCGCTGTAATACTCGTAGTTGCGCCCGTTCAGCGGGTTGCGCATGATGTTGGTTGCCGGCGCCAGCAGCACGTCTATGCCGTAATGGCTGGTCTCGTCGCCCATGGCCTGGCCTATCTGGCCGGCAAGCTCGGTGTTCCAAGTCGAGCTTACCACCGTAGCTACGGGGAAGTGGGTGCAGTAGAACGTCTTGTCGGTACCCTCGCGCGTGGGGTCTATCCTGACGCCTGCCGGCCCGTCAGCCATTATTATGGCCGGTATGCCCAGTCGCGGGATGGCGTTCGTCTGGCCGGCGGCGCCCGGCACGAGTTCTGACGAGTTGCCGATGGTGGCCTTTTCGTCAGTGTCAATGCCTGCCGCTCCTATCACCATGTCGAGCTTCTCGTCAAGGGTCATGGCGTTGATTACTTCATCTATGGGGTCGGTTCCCAGTTTAGGATAGTTTTGTCCGCCCGCGTTTACGCAGCATGTTGCCGCGATGGCGGATAAAAGTAATGTTTTCTTTAGCATAAGGTAAAATTTTGTTTCCGGCGCAAAGGTAATAAGTATAGTTGCCGGGCGTAGCGGCAAGTAAGGGCAAAAGTAAACGCATTGAAAACGTAAAATACTTGTTTTCAATGCGTTACGTAAATTGTTGTGATACGGAAAGTAAGCTTTTTCAAACCTGCTTATTGCATTTTTCGCAGATGTATAGCACGTGTCGGCCGCCGCCGTCCGTCGTTCCGAAGATGTAGGCGTCGCCGCCGTCCTTCAGTTTGAGCTTGCGGCGCAGGGCGTCGGCCGCCATCGGGAAGTTCCTTACGCTTACGTTGGCGCGGCTGATGCCGGCAAGTGCCGTTTTCAGTTCACGCTTGTTCATCGTCGTAACGGCGCGTATCCTGAAGCCTCGGCCGGGGAAGGCGGGCACTTCTACAGGCGACGTGAACAGGTGGCTGTCGTGACTTATCTGGCTTACGCCGTACTCGCGGGCTATGAGACCGAAGCATCCGGCCTTCATCAGCGAGGCGTTCGGCTCGTAGAGATATGCCGGAGGGGATAACCGGGAAGGCTGGTAGAACCGGGATGACTGGGAAGGCTGGGGTGGCAGGGAGAACTGTGAGGGCGTGAAGGAGAACGTCTGGCTGTCGTTTACGCAATATATCTTTTCCGTACCGTCGTACTTACGCGACATGACCAGCAGCAATTCCTTGCACTCGTTGCCTGCCGATATGATGTGTATCTCGCCCACGTGCGGCCCCATGTCGGCCGCGGCCTTGCGCCAGTCGAGCATTGGCGAGAGCTTTATCATGGTGAAGTCGGCCTTGTCGAGCAGCGTTTCCTTTATCGCTACCATGTCGGGGGTGCAGTCGCTTATGGCGAAGGTGCGGCCGCCTTGCGCGTCGCGGCGTGCCGGGTCGGCGTATATCATCGTGCAATGCCCTACGGACGCGATAATTTGCGCTGAGTCGCCGCAAAGCGTCTCGGCCTGGGTAATGCCCAGCGCGGCCATGTTGTGCCGTGAGACGTCACGTAAACGGGCTTGCCGCTCAATGTAGACGGCCCGGCCGAACAGCGGCGCCATGAACGAGAAGTCTACTCCGAAGCCGCCCGTAAGGTCGATTAGGGTTGTGGGATTGTTGGGAAGAGCCGGGAGAACTGGGAGTTCTGCGATGAGGCGGCGCGCCACTCTGGCCTTGTAGGCGGCGGTCTGTTCGGAGGAGCATTGCTCCATGGCGAGTGCCGGCGGGAATATTATGGCGTCGTTGGCGGCCCACGTCGGCAGTTTCTTCCTTGCCTTCTGCCGCCCGGCTATCTGGTCGAGGGCGAAGGGCAGGTCGATGTCCGTGCGTCCGGCGTGGCGCAGCGCGAGGTCGCGGATGTCGGCGTCGAGGTTTTGGGAGATGAATTCCTGGGTGGTCATGGCTCTTTTTTTATTGGGTGTGGCGGGAGGAATGGGAGAACCGGGAGGGCTGGGAGGACGGGGAGGAATGGGAGTTTTTTGGAGATTTTAATATTTCCCGGTCCTCCAAGTTCTCCCAGCTCTCTCAGTTCTCTCAGTCTTTTCCTTTTCTACTTCCTGCCGTTTCTGTATTTCAGCCGTGCCCTTGTCATTTCCTCCCTGATACCGCCTTGTTCGAGGAAGCGGCGCTTGGCTGACTCTATCAGCCCTGCCATGAGGACGTCGGTTTGGTGGATTAGTATTATGGCGATGTTCGCCGTGGTTTCGGCCGACCGCGTTTTTATCCTCTCGCGGTAGAAGGCCGAGTCGGCGTGGGCGCGGCATGCCCTTCTTGTCTGTACGGCTTTGGGTGAGTCTTTCGGCCAAGTCTCCATGTCCCTCACCCTGAGAAAGTCCTCATAGTCTGCTAACAGCTCATGCAGGCTTGCCTTTGCCACGTTGTAGAGCTTTATTTCCGTCTCCTTCGATGCCGTCGCCGCCTGGCTCCCCTCGGCAATGTTCTGCTTGCCGCTGCGCGCCGCCTGCACCATCTGGTCTATGGTGCGGTCGCCGCGTTCAAGGTAAGTGTGGGCGAAGTGGTAGGTTATGTCGTAGATGCATTCGGCCTTGCGGTAGGCTATCAGCTTGTGGTAGTCGCCCCGGGGCGGCATGAAGTCTTTGTTGACGGTTGTCATGGCTTTCTTGTTTATTTGGTGAGGTGGGAGAACCGGGAGGGCTGGGAGGACGGGGAGGAATGGAAGTTTTTGGAGATTTTAATATTTCCCAGCCCTCCCGGCTCTCCCAGCTCTCTCAGTTCTCTCTTTTATTTGATTACTTTGTAATACTTCTTCGCGGTGGCTCTTGACACGAGGTTGAAGTGCCACCACTCCGTCCTTAGCGGGCGGAAGCCGGCGTAGCGCATTACTTCGCGCAGCAGCTGGCGGTTCTTGCGCGCCTGCGAGCTGATGCGGCCGCTGCTTACGAGGGCTGCCTCGCGGTCGATGTGCGCCGCGCTGCCCATGTAGTCGATTTTCGTTCCCATGTCGAGCGTGTCGCCGTCGAGCGTGGCCAGTGTTATGTCCACCGCCATGCCGTAGTTGTGCAGGCCTCCGCCGCGGGCGGGATTGCTTACGTAGAAGTACTTTTTGGTGTTCTTCACCTTGTCCCACATGCGCTGCTGTATGCTCATGGGGCGTGCCGCGTCATACACTTTCAGCGTTAGGTCGGGGCGCAGCTGCTTCAGTCTTGCCTGCGCCTTGGCCAGCGCGGCGGCGGCCTTGGGATGGAGGTAGGCGCGCGTTAGGTCGGTGTAGAGCACCGTGCCGGTGAAGTTGTCGGCCCTCGAATACATCAGGCTGACCTGTATCGACTTGTCCTTGGTGTGGATGTCGACCATTCCCTGCCGTTCCATCGACAGCTCCGTCTTCGTCTTGGCGGCCTTTGTTTGCGCGCTGGCCGGGGCGGCGAGCATGGCCATCAGCGCCAGCATGGTGATGGGAAATTTTATCATGACTGTGTTTTTAACGCAAAAGTAAGGCTTTTGCCGTCATAAAACAAATTTTCGCCGCAATTTGTTTGTTCTGCGTTTTATGGGAGTCTGCGTAACTATCTGGCGTTCAACGCATTGCGAAAGGCCATCTTTTGCAGTGCAAAAAACGGCCTTTCGCAATGTGGTTTGCGGTCTTTTGAAAGGCAAAAGGCCGCATTCCGCTGTTCCTGATTTTATGGGATTAGAGTGCTTCTACTTCTTGTGCTCCACGGTGTACACCACCTTGCCCTCCTTGTCGATGAGGTAGAGGTCGAGCGTCTGCTTGTCGGCGCTCACCAGCGAGAAGCCGCTCACGCCCGAACAGAACTGCGTTCCGTCAATCTTGTTGACGTTCGGACGGCTCAGCGAGCCGCTGGTGTTCACCACGTAGTCGATGTTGCATCCCGGCTTGCGTATGTGCTGGAAGTTGTGTATGTGGCCGCAGATGTACATGGCCACGTTCGGGTGCTTCAGCAGTACGGCGTTCAGGCGGTTCTGCATGTCGGTGCGCTCGGTGTCGTTCTTGTCGGTGTCGGCGTAGATGGGGTGGTGGCCCAGCACTATCACCCAGTCCTCCTTGGCGTCGGCGAGTGTCTGGTCGAGCCATGCCAGCTGCTTCTGGATATCCTCTTTGCCTGCGTCGGGGTATTTCCCGGTGTCCTTGCGGTACTTGTCTATCATCGGGGTGGTGTCGACGAAGACGAGGCGCACGGTCACGCCGTCGTCTTCCAGCACTTTCGTGTAATACTTGGCGGGCATTTCCCAGCGGCGGCTCACCTTGGCATAGTCAACCACGGCCTGCGTGTTTCCGCGGTACTCGTGGTTGCCGCAGATGGGGTACCAGGCCAGCATCAGCTCGGGATGCGAGTAGATGAGTTCGTAGTTGGTCATCCAGAGAGGGTCTTCGGTGCTCACGACGCCCTCGAAGTGGTGTATGTCGCCTGCCGCGGCAACGCACTCTATGCCGACGGTCTCGGCCATGCGGCCCATCAGTTCGGCTATCGGTTTCTGGTCGTAGTAGCCGTTGCGGCCCAGGTCGTTGGCCACGTAGAAGTTGACCGACTTCTCGAGTTTAGCCCACTCGGCGGGCGTCTGGCCCATAGCCGTGATGACGGCCATGGCCATGAGTAACATTAATGTTTGTATTCTTTTCATTGGGATGTTGTTTTTATTAATTTCGGAGTTAAGGAGTTATGGAGTAAAGGAGTTAAGACAATACCCTTGTTGACTTGTTCCACTTGTGCGGTTGGCTGGCAAGGCATGTATGATAAGCCCGGAAGCGCGTGCCGCCTGCAGGGGTATTGTCTTAACTCCTTTACTCCATAACTCCTTAACTCCTTGAAAAATACTTTAGAAATTCACCTTGAATCCTG
>NZ_JACJJG010000128.1 GCF_016899855.1 Marseilla massiliensis | reverse complement strand
CCCCACATGAGCATCGGCAACAACACCCCGGAGACGGCGCACGCCGGGAGCGGCGAACAAAAACGGCTGTGGAAAAGAAAAAAAACGGTGGGGCATGGAGGGAATGACAACGGAAGATAGTATCTTTGCTGCGATTTTGTCAGGCTGCCCCGCGGGGCCGCCTGACAAAGACCGGGAATGTAAAGTAAAGCGGCACATTTCCTGATGCGATGTCAACTATTCCAGTACCTCTATCCAGAGTGTGTAAAATAATGTAGTTTATTTAAACAAAAACTGTCAACCTATTTCAGGAAAAGACAGACGGCAGCCGGTGAAAACCCGAAAGGCCATCTTTTACATTCCGAAAGGCCGTCAATCGCACGCTAAAAGGCCGTCTTTTGCATCGCAAAAGACGGCCTTTTGTATTCCGCTGGATATCAAGACGTTACGTAAGCGGCGCCTGCCGGCCGTACCGGTGGTTACACCTTGGGGTGAGTGCGGTATGCTTTGGGGCTCATGCCCATCACCTTGCTGAACATGCGCGAGAAGTAGTAAGGGTCGTCTATGCCCAGTTTGTAGCATATCTGGTTCATGCGCATCTGCGTATTGTCAAGCAGGTCGCAGGCTCGCTTCACCTTCAGCAGGTTGATGTAGCTCATGGGGCTGTGGCCGGTCTGCGCCTTGAACACCATGGAGAAGTGAGAGGCCGAGTAGCCGGTGTAGTCGGCCACTTCGCCAAGAGTTACGTGTCGCTCGATATTCTCCTCCATGAAATGTATTGCCGCGTCAACAATGCCCACGTCGCCGGTCTGTCCTGCCGCCTCGCGGTACTGCCTGACGTAGCGCAGCGAGCCGAGATAGTGGTGGAATAGCGACATGGCGTACCTTATGTTCTCTATGCTGTAGCCCGAGTTGAGGGCGTCAAACAGTTCCTCGAACATGTTTATGCGGTTGCTTATCCGCGAGTGTACGCCGGGGTTTATGGCCGTAGGGCTTACCGCGTCGAGGGCGTAATGGCAGGCCAGCGAGCCCTTGAAGTGAATCCAGTAGATAGTCCAAGGCTTGTCGTGGTCGGCCTCGTAGGCGTGGGGTTGGCCCGCCGGCAGGATGAAGTACTGGTTGGCGCCTACCTGGTAGCGCCTTCCGCCCACCTGATAGCTGCCCCGCCCGTCGATGCAATATATGAAAACGTACTGGTCGATGGGCTCGTTGCGCTCGCGGTAATGGTTGGCGGCGTGGGGATAATAGCCTATGTCGGTGACGTAAAGCACGGATACTATAGGGTCGGCAGCCATCATGTCGGTTACCATCTTGGGCAATACGAGCGACCGCTCGCCTGAAAACCCGCTCTTGATTTTTATCATAGGCCTCGCGATTGTTTTATTTTAGAGGTTAAAGGAGTTAGAGAAGTTAAAGAAGTCATAGCCCAATGCCCTTGTGGGTATGCAACGAAGCATTTGGCTTTAACTTCTAACGGAGCGGAGCGAAGTGATAATTTCTTTAACTTCTCTAACTTCTTAGGGTTCATATCAACCAAAATCTTTGTGCAAATATAGCCAAAATAATAATAAGATTGTCCATTTTATAAACATTTTTTTCTATTTCGGGTGTTCCCCTTTGTACGTATCTTTGCAGCGGAAAACGATATAATGCCACGGCGGCGTAAATGACTGAAAAAGCCGGACGTTGGCAATGCGGGCGCAAGCGACGCCCTACGGACCGGAAACAATATGTTTAATATAACCCGAAAACTTTACAATGAAAACATTTAACAAAAGATTTGTCTATTTCATCTGCGTGGTATCGGCCATGGGAGGACTGCTTTTCGGCTACGATTGGGTAGTCATCGGCGGTGCAAAACCGTTCTATGAAGTGTTCTTCGATATAGCCGACAGTCCCAAGATGCAGGGCCTTGCCATGAGCATCGCCCTCGTGGGCTGCCTTATCGGGGCCATGACGGCCGGCTCGCTTGCCGACCGCTTCGGACGCAAGAAGCTGCTTGTCGTATCGTCAATCACGTTCCTCGTGTCGGCTTTCGGCACGGGTTACTTCAGCGAGTTCAGCCTGTTTCTCGCGGCGAGGTTCCTCAGCGGCGTAGGAATCGGTATAGCATCGGGCCTGTCGCCGATGTACATCGCCGAGGTCGCTCCTACGCATATACGAGGCAAACTGGTGTCGCTCAACCAGCTGACGATAGTCATTGGCATTCTCGCCGCACAGATTACCAACTGGCTGATAGCCGAACCCGTAATCCACAACACCATCGACACGTGGAACTGCCAGATGGGATGGCGCTGGATGTTCTGGGCAGGAGCGTTCCCCGCGCTGGCCTTCCTAATCCTCGTATTCTTCATTCCGGAGAGTCCCCGTTGGCTCGCCATGACGGGCAAGACCGCCGGCGCAAGGGCAATATTGTCTAAGGTAGGCGGCGAGGGATATGCCGAAGATGAGCTAAAGGCCATCTCTGAGGCAGACGCCGCTGCCGGAGAGCAGCACGGTCTGCGCACGTTGTTCCGCCGTCCGCTGCTCAAGATCGTGACGATAGGTATCGTTGTGGCAGTGTTCCAGCAGTGGAGCGGCACTAACGTAATCTTCAACTACGCGCAGGAGATATTCCAGTCGGCAGGCTATTCACTTAGCGACGTGCTCTTCAACATCGTCGTAACGGGCGTAACAAATGTCATCTTCACCGTCGTTGCGATGTACACCGTAGAGCGTCTGGGCCGCCGCAAGCTCATGCTGATCGGTTCCTTGGGCCTCGCGATAGTCTATCTTACGCTCGGAACATGCTACTATCTTGAGGTGAAAGGCGCCTTCATGGTGCTGCTGGTGGTGCTTGCCATAGCATGCTACGCCATGACTCTCGGCCCGATAACATGGGTGCTGATAGCCGAACTCTTCCCCAGCCGCGTGCGCGCCGTTGCCGTCGGCACTTGTACATTCGCCCTTTGGGTGGGTAGCACAACGCTGACGTACACATTCCCGTTGCTCAACACCTCATTGGGCAGCTACGGAACATTCTGGATTTACGCAATAATCTGCGCCTTGGGCTTCATCTACTTCAACCGCGTACTGCCCGAAACGAAAGGCAAGTCGCTTGAGGAGATAGAGAAAGAACTCACGAAAAAAGGTGAAAAAGTGAGAAGGTGAAAAGGTTAGAAAGTGAGAGGGGGAGAGCGCCTGCATGGCATTTGTCTTAACTCCTTGACTCCCTAACTCCTTAACTCCAGGGCATTTGTCTTAACTCCTTAACTCCATAACTCCTTAACTCCAAGGCATTTGACTTTAACTCCTAACGAAGCGGAGCGAAGTGATAACTACTTTAACTCCTTTAACTACCCAAAAATCTCCTTTAACTACAAAAAGAAAACTTCTTTAATTACAAACAATATGGTAAAAGCATGGAAAGAAAAGGTGACCATTCCGACGTATGAAGTCGGGGCACCGGAGAAGAACCCCATCTTCCTTGAGAAGAGAGTGTACCAGGGTTCGAGCGGAGTGGTATATCCTTATCCCGTCATCGAGTCAATATCTAACGAGAAGACGGACAAGGAATACAACGCTGTGTTCATCGAGAACGAATATATAAAGGTGATGATTCTGCCAGAGCTTGGCGGCCGTGTGCAGATGGCTTACGACAAGATTAAGCAGCGTCACTTCATCTACTACAACCACGTTATCAAGCCGGCGCTGGTCGGACTGGCCGGTCCATGGATTTCGGGAGGTATCGAATTCAACTGGCCGCAGCACCACCGCCCCAGCACCTACATGCCCGTTGACTGTACGATAGAGGAAAACAGCGACGGAAGCGTGACGGTATGGGTGAGCGAAATGGAGCGCATGTTCCACCAGAAGGGCATGGCAGGATTCACTCTCAGGCCCGGACACGCATACCTCGAGATAAAGGGAGTGCTCTACAACCGCACCGAAGTGCCGCAGACATTCCTGTGGTGGGCCAACCCCGCCGTGGCAGTAAACGACCACTACCAGAGCGTTTTCCCGCCAGACATCAACGCAGTGTTCGACCACGGAAAGCGCGCCGTAAGCTCTTTCCCCATCGCTACGGGCACATATTACAAGATGGACTACTCTGCCGGAGTGGACATCTCGAACTATAAGAACATCTTTGTGCCGACCAGCTACATGGCCGTAAACAGCAAGTACGACTTCGAGGGAGGCTACGAGAACGACACACGTGCCGGCATGCTGCACGTTGCCAACCACCACGTATCACCCGGAAAGAAGCAGTGGACATGGGGTAACGGCGACTTCGGCCGCGCATGGGACCGCAACCTTACCGACGAGGATGGCCCGTACATTGAGCTGATGGCCGGCGTCTACACCGAGAACCAGCCCGACTTCACATGGCTGCAGCCGTATGAGGAAAAGTCGTTCGTGCAGTATTTCCTGCCCTACCGCGAATTAGGAGTGGTCAAGAACGCCACTAAAGACCTGCTGATGAACATCGACCAGGAAGGCGAAAACGGCAACGTAACCTTCAAGGTGTTCGCAACGTCGACACAGACCGTAAACGTAACGCTGCGTAACGATGACGGCACGGTATATTACAGCAAGGAAGTGACCATCACGCCCGAGGCTCTTCTCGAGGAGACTGTCGACGTGAAAGGCGCACGCCTCAACCACCTGACACTCGAAATCACCGCCCGCGGCCGCGAACTGCTGCACTGGCACAGCGAGCCCGAGGACGTACGACCCATCCCCGACGCTGCCGAAGCAGCTCTGCTGCCCGAGGAAATTAAGACTACCGAGCAGCTTTACCTCACAGGTCTGCACCTCGAGCAGTACCGCCACGCTACATACAACCCCGTTGAATACTACGAGGAGGCTCTGCGCCGCGACCCGCTCGACGTAAGGAACAACAACGCACTGGGTCTGTGGTACATCCGCAAGGGACGCTTCGCACGCGCCGAGAGATACTTGAAGACGGCCGTCAAGGTGCTCATGAAGCGCAACCCCAACCCGTACGACGGTGAACCGATATACAACCTCGGTCTGGCGCTGAAGTACCAGGGCAAGATTGACGAGGCTTACGACCGCTTCTTCAAGTCTACATGGAACGGCGCATGGCAGGATGCAGGCTACTTCGCGTGCGCTCAGATCTCCGTAATGCAGGGCCGCATGGAGGACGCTGCCGACGAGATTGACCGCTCTCTCATACGCAACTGGCACAACCACAAGGCCCGTGCGCTGAAGACGGCGATACTGCGCAAGCAGGGACGCACCGACGAGGCACTCGCACTGATTGAAGAGTCGCTGAAGATTGACCGCTTCAACTTCGGCTGTCTGTACGAGAAATACATCATCACGGACGACGAGAGCGTGCTCGACGCCATGAAGGAGCTGATGCACGGCAACGCCCACGACTACGACGAGATAGCCCTCGACTACTGCGCGGCCGGCCTCTGGCAGGATGCTGCATCGCTGTGGAACGTCGCAATCGCAACGGGAGCCGTCACCCCGATGACCTACTACTACCTTGGCTGGTGCAAGGCGATGGGCGGAATGGAAGGCGCTGCCGACGACTTCAAGAAAGGCGAGGCCGCATGTCCGGACTGCTGCTTCCCCAACCGTCTGGAGGCAATACTCGCCCTGCAGTGCGCTATGGACACCGTCGAAGGCTGCTCAAAGGCTCCTTACTATCTCGGCTGCCTGTACTATGACAAACGCCAGTACGACCTTGCAATCCAGGCATGGGAAACTTCGGCGCGCGAGGACGATAAGTTCCCAACCGTTTGGCGCAACCTGGCGCTGGCAAACTTCAACAAACTGGACAACCAGGACAAGGCCATAGAGTACATGGAGCGCGCTTTCTCGCTTGACGACACCGACGCACGCGTGCTCATGGAGCTCGACCAGCTGTACCGCCGCGTACGCCGTCCGCACGCCGAGAGGCTCGCGTTCCTGCAGGAGTATCCCGAGCTTGTGTCGAAACGTGACGACCTGTTGCTCGAAGAGATAACCCTGCTGAACCAGACCGGACGTTACGGCGAGGCGAAGAGCAAGCTTGACGCTCACATCTTCCACCCGTGGGAGGGCGGTGAAGGCAAGGTGCCCGCACAGTATCAGTTCGCACGTGTGGAAATGGCTAAGGTAGCGATAGCCGAAAAGCGTTATTCTGACGCTGTCGGACTGCTTGAAGAATGTCTTGTATATCCTCCGCACCTCGGCGAAGGCAAGCTCTACGGAGCGCAGGAGAACGACTTTTACTATCTGCTCGGCATATCATACGAGGCTCTGGGCGACACCGACAAGGCACGCCAGTGCTGGGAGCAGGCTACGCTCGGACCTACCGAACCCGCTGCCGCGCTGTACTACAACGACGCCAAGCCTGACAAGATATTCTACCAGGGCCTTGCGCTGTTGAAGCTCGGACGCACCGCCGAGGCCAACGGCCGATTCCACCGGCTGGTGAACTACGGCGAGAAACATCTCTTCGACACGGTCCGTATGGACTATTTCGCGGTATCGCTGCCCGACCTTCTCATCTGGGAGGACGACCTGCAGCTGCGCAACGAGATACACTGCAAGTACATGATGGCTCTCGGATACCGTGGACTTGGCGACCGTGACAAGAGCGACAGGTACATTAATGAGGTTGCTTCGCTCGACATCAACCATCAGGGCATTCAGGCTTTTGTCTCACTTATGGACATGGCTTTGGCCTAAGTATGTAACACGTTGATATTCAACATATTGTAAAAAGCCGTCTTTCGCGTCGCGAAAGACGGCCTTTTAGCGTGCGGTTGACGGCCTTTTGCAACGTAAAAGGTGGCCTTTCGGGTTCATCCGCAGTTCTGTTGGATAAAGATAAGATGCTGATATTCAAGTATTTGTATTATCTTGTATGCTCATAAGT
>NZ_JACJJG010000127.1 GCF_016899855.1 Marseilla massiliensis | reverse complement strand
CATGTACAATGCTGCTGTCGAGGCTCATCTGTATGCGGTCGCTCTTGAGGTCCATGTTCTGGTACTTCACGTTGGCCTCGCCGTACAGTTTGGCACGTCGTGAAGCGGCGTCGTAAACGAGCGAGTCTTCCGACGAGAAGTCAACCGGAGCGTCAAGTCCGTTAGAGCGTTTGCGGTTAATACTGTCAAGCCTTATAGAGTCGTCAATCTGCTTATTGTGCTTGTATATGGCCAACGTGAGCGAGTCCATCTTCGTCGTGTCGGGCCCGGAAGAACCTGCCGCCGTGTCAACGGCGAGCGAGTCGGCTATCGGCAATGAATCGGCGCCATGCCCTGCGGCACTGTCGGCCACGGCGACAGAGTCTCTCCCGGCGCCGTCACGGCCATTACCCAAGAAAAAAGGCATGGTGGGTTCTGCCATCACGAATATGAAAGCAGACAGCAGAATGAATATGACTGTTTTTGTTCTCATTACAATGCAGGGTGCAAATTTACGGAAATAAAACTTAATAGCACACCAAATTTTCCGTTTTCTTCATTATTTTAACGTTTTGGCATGCTGTCCCGCGCCTTTAAGTACATGATGTATTGATATTTACGGCACTACGGGCAGCACAACCGCTGACCGCCGAAACGCCGGCATGGCACGCACGGCGGCAGGCGCTACGGACGCCAGCCAAGCCCAGCCTGGCACTCCGCCCGTAACACGCTGACATCCAACGCTTTTGCAAAAGGCCACCTTTCGCGCTCCAAAAGGCCGTCTTTCATCGTGCAAAAGGCGGCCTTTTACGACGCCATTTGCCGTCAATCACAAAACCACCAGGCACCGCCCGACGCGAAGACAGCCAAAAATTAGCACCGCAAAGGTATGCAATGTCAGAAAAAATACCTACATTTGCATCGCAAAAACATAAGTGCGCCACAACTTGCCAGCCGGCATACGGGCGCCAATAACGGACAATGAGAATAACGAAATGAGTGAGACTAATGTACAGAACGTGTCGAAAGTATATTTTACCGACTTTCGATGCAAACCTGACGAGGGGCATGTTGACAAACTGAAACGACTGATTAAACATGCCGGTATCGACAAAATCGACATGGACGGTAAGTTCGTAGCCATAAAAATGCACTTCGGCGAACTTGGCAACCTTAGCTTCCTGCGCCCAAACTACGCACGCGCCATAGTCGACGTAGTCAAGCAATTAGGCGGAAAACCATTCCTTACAGACTGCAACACACTATATCCAGGCAGCCGCAAGAACGCCATCGAGCACCTGTACTGCGCCTGGGAGAACGGCTTTACGCCGCTTACCGTAGGCTGTCCGGTCATCATCGGCGACGGCCTCAAGGGCACTGACGACATCGCCGTACCGGTAGTCGGGGGCGAATACGTCAAGGAGGCCAAGATAGGACGCGCCATAATGGACGCCGACGTGTTCATTTCGCTCACCCATTTCAAGGGACACGAAATGACAGGTTTTGGCGGAACGATCAAGAACATAGGCATGGGCTGCGGCTCACGCGCCGGCAAGAAAGACCAGCACTGCAACGGCAAGCCCGTGATTGACCAAGAGGCGTGCCGCGGTTGCCGCCGTTGCATGGCCGAATGTGCCAACAACGGCCTCATGTTTGACGCCGAACGCAAGAAGATGTCGATAAACCATGACAACTGCGTAGGCTGCGGACGCTGTATCGGAGCATGCAACTTCGATGCCATATCGTTCGCCAATAACGCTTCGGTAAAAGACCTTAACTGCCGCATGGCGGAGTACACCAAGGCCGTGATTGACGGCAGACCAAATTTCCATGTGTCCGTAATACGCGACGTTTCACCAAACTGTGACTGCCACGCAGGCAACGATACACCCATCATTCCTGACGTAGGCATGTTCGCATCGTTCGATCCGCTCGCCCTTGACCAGGCCTGCGCCGACGCTTGCCTTAAGCAGACACCCCTGCCGAATAGCCAGATTGCGGACGAAATGGCCAAGCCCGACTTCCACGATCATCACGATAACTTCCTCAACAGTAATCCAAACACCGAATACAAGACCTGCCTCGCGCATGCCGAGAAAATCGGACTGGGCAGCAGGAAGTACGAGATGGTGAGAGTGAAGTAAAGGTGAAAGGGTGAAAAGGTGAAAGGGTGAAAAAGACATTCAGAATAAGCGAGAATGCCTCTTTCACCCTTTCACCTTTTCACCCTTTCACCTTTATTCAAACATTTGTTCCATTTCCTTAAACCGTTGCAACCCTTCGCCGCCATGCTTTGCCACGCTACGCTCGGCCTGTTCAAGCGTTTTCTCACGGTCGAGCTTGGTTTTCGAGAAGAACTTGTCGGCATAACAGATGACCTTTTCCTCCAAAGTCTCGGGCAGAAGGTCGATATGCGGCAGTGGAAGGGCCTGTTCCTCAATCTCTTTTAATGACAAGCCCGCCCCCGTATGGCGTTCGCACACCCTAGCATGGAGCGGAAATCCCTCGGCGCGCATTATCTCCGCGCCGAGCAGTCCGTGACGTATGTAAGGCTCTGTGCCGAAACATTTGATGTCGGGAGCATTGGTCTTGATAATCCCTATGTCGTGAACCATTGCCGCCTCAAGCAGGAACTGGCGGTCAAGTTGCAGTTCGGGATGGGCGTCAGCGATGGCCAACGCCTTGTCGGCTACGGCCTTGCTATGACGCAGGAGAATGTCTTTCAGTTCGTCGTTATCCTTGTAATACCTATCAATAATTAATTTATAATTCATAATTCCATTGTTTTTCAGGAGTAAGGAGAGAAGGAGTAAAGGAGTAAGTAGATTTGCATTACAAGACAACAAACATTCACTTGAAAGGCATTTCTACTTACTCCTTTACTCCTTCTCTCCTTACTCCTTAATAAAATTAAGCGTTAATCCAGTCGCGCTCGATATAAGCTATCACGTCACCGCGGTTGATTTTCGAACCTTGTTTTGCCGCAATCTCGACTAATTTGCCGCCAAGCGCAGCGGGAATAGGCTCAAACTGGCCCCACGGAGTCTGTATGTAGCAGAACGTTTCGCCCTCTTTATAATGCTGGCCGATGTACGGTTCGATACACGGAGTGCACTCACTGCCGCCCTCGAAGTCAAAGAATACCTGGCCTTTAAACGGAGATACAATCGCGTCAGCCTTCGCATGCTTGAACGCCGCGAGCTCTTCTGGCGTAAGGGTTGCGCCGAGTTTTGCGTCCTTAGCCTTCTGGAGGTCAGCCAGGAAGCGCTTTTTCGCCGCTCCGCTCTTGTAGTCACGGTACTGTTCCGGGTGCATAGCAAGCTCGAAAAGCTCTTCGTTGTCGGGGCCACACTCCCATCCGTTCTCGTCCATCTCCTTCTTGAAGTCGTCCAATGCGTCAGGAACCAGCGTGTGCGGGTCGGCATCGGTAAACTCGCGTCCTTGCTTTCCGGCAAGTTCTACAAGCTCGGGAGCGATTTCGCCAGGAATCTTTCCGCTCTTGCCGAGTATCATACCCCACATCGAGTCGTCCATCATCACGAAGCGTCCCTTGCCCTGTGCCATGGTGAGAAGGTTCAACAGAGCAATGTTCTTGACGTATTGTGAGAACGGAGTAACCAATGGTGGATAACCTACGCGCGGCCATACGTATGCCACTTCGTCAAACAACTTGACGAGAAGGTCGTCAGTCGACAGTTCGGGTTGCCCCTTGCTCTTGAGTATCGAGTTGATAGAACGATGCACGCCGGCAAGGTCTGCCATCATGCTGCCCATCATTCCGCCGGGCAGTCCGCAACCAAGCAGCAGCGAACTCATCAGCTTGTTGCCAGGATTGATGAAGTAACCGAGCCAGTCGTCGATAAACTCCTGCGTGAGCGAACGTGCGTGCATGTAGGCGTTCATGTTGATTTCGGCAACCTCGAAGCCCTCGTTCTTCAGCATGCTCTGCACCGAGATGATGTCCGGATGCACCTTACCCCACGACAGAGGCTCGATTGCCGTGTCGATAACGTCGCCTCCGTTGTTGCACACTTCGAGGATTGAAGCCATCGAAAGGCCCGGTCCAGAGTGGCCGTGATATTGCAGGATGATGTCCGGATGCTTGGTCTTGATAGCCTTTGTGAGCTGTCCCAGCATTGCGGGCTGGCCTATTCCGGCCATGTCCTTGAGACATATTTCGGTGGCGCCGGCCTCAACCAGCTGGTCAGCTATGTTGCTGTAATACTCTACCGTATGTATTGGCGACGTCGTGATGCAAAGCGTTGCCTGCGGCGTCATGCCCGCCTCGAGTGCCCATTTTATGCTCGGTATGATATTTCTTACGTCGTTAAGACCACAGAATATACGTGTGATGTCTACGCCCTGGGCGTGTTTTACCTTGTACATCAGTCGGCGGACGTCGTCAGGAACGGGATACATGCGCAGCGCATTAAGGCCGCGGTCGAGCATGTGGGTCTTTATGCCCACCTCGTTGAATGGTTTACAGAAAGCCCTGACCGCCTCATTGGGATTCTCGCCGGCAAGCAGGTTCACCTGCTCGAAGGCTCCGCCGTTGGTCTCCACGCGCGAGAAGCACCCCATGTCGATGATTGCCGGAGCTACACGCTCGAGCTGGTCCTTGAGTGGCTGGAACTTACCTGAAGACTGCCACATGTCGCGATAAACGAGACTGAACTGGATTTTCTTTTTCATATTTAGATTTTTTAGGTTGCACGAACCCTGCACAGGCCCGCGTAAATGTTAGTGTTCTTGCTGCAAAAATAGGCATTTTTCCCAATAGTAAGACGTTATATCGAGAAAAATATGCCACTTTCGACGAATAAAACGATTTTTAACTAAAATGCGCCTGACCGTCTTGCATTTTGCAACACACACCTCGCAAACAGGGGCTTTACGCCCACTTACAATCCGTAAGCAGGCTTCCGCTTGCCGCCATGAATACGCTTGATTCACAGCGGCATTAAAGCAGTCATGTAAAAGGCCGCGTTTCGCGTTGCAAAAGGCCGTCTTTTAGGGCATGAAAGATGGCCTTTTACAACGCGAAAGACCGTCAATCGGAATATGCCTCGCGGCAACCGATGATTTAATCGGTTTAATTTGCGGCGTTAAAGGAAAATAAGTAAATTTGCTTTCGGTATAAAACGGTGATTAAATGAAAGCAATACGGTTAGTCCCTATAATGCTGCTGTTTACCGTGGCGATGGTGTCATGCCTTGCCGACGGCAACGCTCGGACGGGCGTCCACCGTGAAAACGGCTGGTACCACATCACGCCCGGCACGGCTGACAGCATATCACAACGCCCAATCGTGGCGGTAAAGGAGTTCATGAACATGCGGCTTGACACTAATTTCTTAGGCCGGCCGTTCATCAAAGCGCATGTCTGTAAACATAAAGCCGAAGCATGGGCCGACTCAACCGAGCAGGCCATAGGCCATCGGATAGGCCTCGTCATCGACGATTCGGTAATTACCGCGCCGCGCGTAAACGGCAGAATAGAAAGCGGAGCGTTTACTATCGAAACGTATGAGGGGCGCGGCCTGACCGAACTTTACCGCCGCCTGCTGGCCGAGAAGCGCGACACGCTGATGCGCATTTGCGTGCACAGGTACAAGGACAGCCCGTTCTGGGGACTTGACCTTGACCAATGCGACTCGCTTGCGAACACGATGGACTATCACGACGACCACCGACGGTCGTACAAGGTGATAATCGGCGGGCGGTAATCAGCGCCCCATGTTGTGGTTCATGAAGCGGTGTTCGGCCAGCTTCTCGTACTTAGTGCCCGGCCGTCCGTAGTTGGCATAGGGGTAAATGCTTATTCCGCCGCGCGGCGTAAACAGCCCGATTACCTCTATATATTTAGGATCCATCAGCTTGATCAGGTCCTTCATGATGATGTTCACGCAGTCCTCGTGAAAGTCGCCGTGGTTACGGAAACTGAAAAGATACAGCTTCAGGCTCTTGCTCTCTACCATGCGGACGTCGGGAATATAGCTGATGCGTATCTCGGCGAAGTCGGGCTGACCCGTAATTGGGCACAATGAGGTGAACTCCGGACAGTTGAACTGCACCCAATAGTCGTTGTCCGGGTGCTTGTTTACGAACGTTTCAAGCACCTCTGGAGCATAATCCATGCGGTATTCCGTCTTTCGGCCGAGGCTCTTCAAGCCCTCGTCCTGTCTTGTTTCACTATTTATCATGACAATTTAAATACTTTCCAGATGTTATAACTTATACCTTCGTCGTACACGTCGGTGCCGTCGTGCTCCTTCACTTTCTTCACAACGCGCACCGTTATGGGCAGAACCACGATTTCGTAGAGCGTCTTCAGCACCACCTGCGACAGTATAAGCGACATCATTTCGCCTGCAGGAACTACGCCGGAGAGCGCCAGGGGGAAGAACACGAGCGAGTCGGCAGTCTCGCCGAACAGCGTGCTTACCACGGCGCGCACGGAGAAATGCTTGCCGTGAGACGACAACTTCATGCGGCTCATGACGTAGGCATTGATGAACGACCCCACGAGAAAGGCCACAAACGACGCCGCGGCAATGCGCGGGGCAAGGCCGAAGATGGCGTGGAAGCCCTCGTCGTTATGCCAGTAAGGCGCTCCGGGAATGGCGTCGGCCAAAGCCCCGAAAGCCACGAAGATAAGGTTCATCGCGAAGCCGGACCATATCAGGAGGCGCGCTTTGCGGAAACCCCACACCTCGCAGACGCAGTCGTTAATGATGTAAGACACGGGAAAGACCAGCAGTCCGCCCGTAATGTTTATCGCTCCGATGGATATCTGCTTTGTCTCGAGCACGTTTGCCGTTATCAGGCAGACGCAAAAGAGTATGCCGAAAAGCATGAACAGCACACTCACCTGTTTGTTTTCTGTCTTCATTTCCTTGTTTTTTAAGAGGTTTACCAAGCACTCTGTTTTAGGTTTTACGGTTTTAGGGTTGTGAGGTTGTAAGGTTTTAGGGTTATTAGGTTATGGGG
>NZ_JACJJG010000126.1 GCF_016899855.1 Marseilla massiliensis | reverse complement strand
ACCGTCAGCGTGAGCGCGAACTATCAGGGAGCCAACGCGCAAACAGTGTTGAACTCGGTCATCGTGCCGCTTGAAGAGCAAATCAACGGTGTGGAAGGCATGACCTACATGACATCCACCGCAACGAACGAAGGCTCGGGCCGTATCACAGTGTTCTTCAAGCAGGGTATGAACGCCGACATGTGTCAGGTGAACGTGCAGAACCGTGTATCACAGGCTTCAGCTCTTCTGCCTGCCGAGGTTACACAGGCCGGTGTGACGGTGCAGAAGCGCCAGACGTCAACCGTGCTCCTTATGTCCATCGTCGGCGACCCGGAACGCTACGACGAGAAATTCTTGCAGAACTACGCCGACATCAACATCATTCCGGCACTTAAACGTGTCAACGGTGTGGGCGACTGTGAGGTTATGGGTGCAAAGACGTACTCAATGCGTATCTGGCTCGACCCCATCAAGATGAAGAACTATGGCCTCATGCCATCTGACATCTCCGGAGTTCTTGCCGAGCAGAATATCGAGGCCGCACCCGGTAAGTTCGGCGAACAAAGCGACAATCAATACGAATACACCATTCGTTACCGTGGTCGTCTGCAAACTCCGACGGAGTTCGAGAACATGGTCATATCAAGCGACGCCAACGGCAACACAATCCGCGTGAAGGACGTTGCCCGCGTAGAGCTTGGCGGACTTTATTACAGCGTTACGTCAAAGGTTGACGGCAAGCCCGCCGTCATGATGATGGTGACGCAGACGGCAGGTTCTAACGCTACACAAATCGTTAACGACATCAAGAACGTTATCGACCAGCAGCGCGAGCTGTTGCCTCCTGGCGTGGAAATCAAGTACATGCAGGACGTGACGGAGTTCCTTTACGCTTCAATCGACAACCTTGTACACACCCTCTTTGAGGCATTCGTGCTGGTGTTCATCGTTGTGTTCCTCTTCTTGCAGGACTTCCGCTCGACACTCATCCCGCTTATCGCGGTGCCGGTGTCGTTGGTCGGTACGTTCTTCTTCCTCTATGTGTTCGGCTTCTCGCTCAACCTGCTTACGCTCTCGGCGTTAGTCTTGGCAATCGCGATAGTCGTCGATGACGCCATAGTGGTCGTCGAGGCCGTCCACGCGAAGCTCGACTTGGGTTATAAGTCAGCACGCCAGGCCTCAATCGACGCGATGAACGAAATCTCGGGAGCTATTATCTCCATTACCCTCGTGATGTCAGCCGTGTTCATTCCTGTGTCGTTCATCGGCGGAACGTCCGGTACGTTCTACAAGGAGTTCGGTATAACGATGGCTATCTCAATCGTTATCTCGGCTGTCAACGCGTTGACGCTGTCTCCTGCGTTGTGTGCAATCCTCCTCAAACCGAAAAACGAGGACGGCTCTGCACGCAAAATGTCAATAATCGACCGCTTCAGCGCAGCATTCAACGGTGCTTACAATAAAGTACAAGACAAGTACACAAAGAGCGTACGCAAGCTTGTGCAGAAACCGATAATATCACTCATCGCCGTTATTGTAGGTATCGCGGCACTCGTGCTTACTGCAATGAACACCAAAACCGGTCTCGTACCTGACGAAGATACTGGTACTGTGTTCTGTACCGTTTCAACCCCTCCGGGAACCTCTCTTGAGAAGACAAACCTTGTGATGGACCAGGTTGACTCAATGCTTGCCACCAACCCCGCAATCGCCAACCGCCTGCGTATCACCGGTTACAACTTCATCTCAGGACAAGGTACCAACCAAGGTACGTTCGTAATCAAGCTGAAGTCGTTTGAGGAGCGTGACAAGGAAGAAGGCTTCATGAAGTATTTTGACGTTCACAGCATGGGTTCAAAGATGGTGCTCGCCATGATTTACAAACAGACGGCAGCCATCAAGGGCGCACAGATACTGGCCTTCCAGCCGCCTATGGTGCAAGGATTCTCCGCAACCAACGGTCTGACGTTCTCAATGCTCGACCGTACCGGTGGCGATGTCAACAACTTCTTCAAGATAACCCAGAACTTCCTGGCCGAACTCAACAAGCGTCCCGAGATTGCAACGGCTATGACTTCTTACAACTCTCAGTACCCGCAGTACCAGATCGACGTAAATGTCGAGAAGTGCAAGCAGAGCGGTATTGACCCGAGCGTTGTACTTACGGCCATGCAAGGATACTACGGCGGTCTCTATGCTTCAAACTTCAACTCTTTCGGTAAGCTCTACCGTGTCATGATTCAGGCAGACCCGAAAATGCGAGAGAACTTGAACAGCATGAATAATATATATGTAAGGACAAGCAATGGCATGGCACCGATTAACGAGTTCGTCACCATGACCAAAGTCTACGGTCCTCAGGAGATTGCCCGCTTTAACCTGTTCACGTCTATCGACGTCAACGCCACCGCGGCTGAAGGTTATTCTTCAGGAGACGCCATCCGTGCCGTTGAGGAAGTTGCAAGCACAACCCTGCCGACAGGTTTCGGCTATGAATTCTCAGGTTTGACACGTTCCGAGCAGGAGTCAAGCAGCTCTACGATGATTATCTTCGTACTCTGTCTTACCTTCGTGTACCTGATTCTGAGTGCGCAGTACGAAAGTTATCTGGTACCTCTGTCGGTAATCCTCTCCATTCCGTTCGGTATTGCAGGCGCGTTCATCTTCACCGACCTGTTCGGAAAGCAGAACGACATCTACATGCAGATTGCGTTGATCATGCTTATCGGACTTTTGGCCAAGAACGCCATCCTTATCGTGCAGTTCGCCCTTGAGCGTCGACGCACGGGTATGGCACTCTCATGGGCGTCAGTGCTCGGTGCCCAAGCCCGTCTGCGACCTATCCTGATGACATCATTGGCAATGATTATCGGCCTTATGCCGTTGCTCCGGCCTACAGGTGTGGGATATAACGGTAACATGACTCTCGGCGCTGCCGCAATCGGCGGTATGCTCATTGGTATGATTTGCCAGCTCCTGGTGGTTCCGGTGCTCTTCTACATCTTCCAGTATCTGCAGGAGAAAGCTAAGCCTCTCGAGTTCGACGATGACAACGCGGCTGTAGATACGGAGCTGTTGCAGTACACCCGCCCGGTTGAAAACAAGATAAATGACAACAATGATGAAAAGAAATAATATTTTGATAATGATTTCCGCCGCTGCCCTTATGAGCAGCTGCGGAATCTACAACAAGTACGAGCGCCCCGATGTCAACGTTACAGGCATTGTGCGTGACGTAACTTCAAATACCGATACGCTTGCCGTTACCGACACTACAAGTTTCGGAAACCTTCCATGGCGCAGCGTATTTACCGACCCGCAACTCCAGGTGCTTATCGAACAAGGTCTCGAGCACAATACAGACTTGCTCAACGCCGCCCTCAATGTCAAGATGGTAGAGGCACAGCTCATGGCTGCAAAGTTGGCGTTCGTTCCTTCGTTCACGTTCTCTCCGCAGGGAACAATATCGTCATGGGACGGCAGCAAGGCTACGAAGACCTACTCTTTGCCCATCAACGCAAGCTGGAGCATTGACCTGTTCGGCAACCTCTTAAACCAGAAACGCAGTGCGCAGATGGCCCTTCTGGCAACAAAGGATTACCAGCTTGTTGTTAAAACGAACCTGATTGCCAACATAGCGAACGCGTACTACACGCTACTTATGCTTGACAAACAGCTGGAAATCGTGGACAACATGACTGTCCTGACAAAGGATACATGGGACATGATGAAGCTACAGAAAGAGTTGAACAGCGCAAAGGAAACCAGCGTACAGAGCGCCGAGGCCAACTACTATTCAGTATTGGCACAGGCTGCAGACCTGAAACGCCAAATACGCGAGACGGAGAACTCTCTTTCATTGCTGCTCGGCCAGCCGGCGCAGACCATCGCCCGCGGTAGACTGGAAGACCAGTCACTGCCTACAGAATTCAGTACGGGCGTAGGCATACAAATGCTCAACAACCGTCCTGACGTTCACTATGCCGAAATGACTCTTGCACAGTGCTTCTACGATACTCAGGCTGCCCGTTCAAAGTTCTATCCGAATATAACGATTAGCGGCTCCGGAGCGTTCACAAACAGTTCAGGCTCTGGTATCGTCAATCCAGGTAAGTGGTTGCTTAGCGCAATAGGAAGTCTCGTCCAGCCGATATTCCAGAACGGACAGCTTGTTGCGCAGCTCAAGGTTGCCAAGGCAACGCAGGAACAGGCCTACAACACTTGGCAGAACGCCGTGCTCTCGGCAGGTTCTGAAGTAAGCAATGCCCTCGTGCTCTACAACTCGTCTGACGAAAAGAGCAAGCTTGAAGAGAAACAGGTAGAAAGCCTGACAAAGAATGTCCAGTACACCAAGGACCTCTTCAATATGGGCAGCAGCACATATCTCGAGGTTATAACGGCGCAGCAGTCACTGCTCAATGCCGAACTGTCAAAGGTACAGGACGACTTCTACAAGATGCAGGCTGTCGTGAACCTCTATTACGCCCTCGGCGGAGGAAGGGATTAAAGTATGGGGTTGTGCGGTTATGCGGTCATAGTGTTGTACGGAGAAAGCATAAAAGTCTTTATGAACACATAATAACCCAAACCGTATAACCGTAAAACCCACAACCTTATAACCGATTAAAATTAAACAATATGATAAGTCCAAAAGCAGAAATAGACCCGAAGGCGAAAATCGGGAAAAACGTTACAATTTATCCTTTCGCCTACATCGAGGGAGACGTTGAGATTGGCGACGACTGCGTCATCTATCCTTACGTTAGCATAATGAACGGGACCCGTCTTGGACGTGGCAACAAGGTGTTCCAGAACACCGTACTCGGAGCTATGCCACAGGATTTCAACTACAAGGGCGACAACTCCCTGCTCGTGATTTGCGACAACAATATCATACGCGAGAATGTCGTTATCAACCGTGCAACTTTCAGCGACGGCCAGACATACATCGGCAATAACAACTTCCTTATGGAAGGCGTGCACGTATCACACGACACAAAGATTGCTGATGATTGCGTGTTCGGTTACGGTACAAAGATAGCCGGCGACTGCCTGTTCGAAAACGCAGTAATCTGCTCGTCCAACGTCATCGCTAACGCCGGATCGCGTGTTGGCCGCGGTTCAATGATACAAGGCGGTTGCCGCATCAGCCGTGACGTACCGCCGTACATCATTGCCAGCGACAATCCCGTAAAGTACGGCGGTATCAACGCCTCAATACTGTCCAACCACGGAGTATCGCAGAAGGTTCAGGACCACATCGCCAATGCCTACCGCCTTGTATTCCACGGCCAGACCAGCGTGTTCGACGCCGTAAGACAGGTTAAGGAACAGGTGCCTGATGGCCCAGAGATACGCCACATCATCGAGTTTATCAACGATACAAAGCTTGGCCTCATAAGCAAGATGTGGTAACATCCACGTTGAATGAATAAAAGGCACATACCCACAAAGGGCATGTGCCTTTTTTATGTCGCCTACCGCCGAGAAACATCTCAACAGCGCTTGGGCACGTCGACAAACGATGTACAATGATTATTTCCTTATGAATTCCCGTATACGTTCTACAGGAATGCCGAAATTGAAATTATCCGTAGTGCCGAGTTTGGCAAAGTTGACGGCCACCACGTCGCCGTATTCATCAATTACCGGACTGCCGCTCGACCCCTGCAGGGCAGGAATGCTATACAGCAGGCGCTGCCCGTCAGGCAGCTGTGTAACCTTGCCACTGGTCATCTGAACCTTGATTCCCTGGCGGGTATTTGCCAACACAAGGCCGGCATTATACCCGAGCATATACAACTGCTGGTCTATCTTCAGCGGAGCATTCTTACCCGAACCGCCAAACAGTTTCGTCAACAGCCCATCGTCATCGCCGTCTCCCTTTATAGTGAACACATGAGCCCCTTCGGGCGTCTTCTTGTTTTTAAGCTGCAGCAAAGCAAGGTCAACGTCCTCCTTGTCCGATATGCGCACTACAACGCAAGGATTCTTCTCCACAAAATCCTTGTCGGTCGTCACAAACGTGTTATTATATGCTACGCCAAGCTCACACACGGTGTTAATCTTAATGCCCTCAGGGTCTATGTTGTCATCAATCTCGCCAGCCGACTGCCCCAGAGCGTCAAACCTTCGGCTTAAATCCTGCTGTTTGGCGTTAATCTCGTCCAACCTATTCTGGTCCGAATATACATTACCGTAATAGTCGGTATAAACACAGTCGGCCTTCTGGCTTTCAAGCACGGCGTACTGTTGCGACAATGAAGTCATTTCCTCAGAGATGTACATCTTCATCAGTCTCAATATCTTTATCATGCTGCGGCGTGCAGTCACGGCGTCAATTCCGGGACTGGCCACGTGACGGTTGGTCATCATTGTGCCGTCACTACCGATAAAAAAAGCAGTGCCTGTAAGCATGCTGCGGTTTGCCCGAACCTCATCCTCGTCAGCTGTTAGGCCGCTTATGTCACCGTTTTCGTCAAGCCCGGTAAAATAGAGTGAGCCGCCAGCGGGCAACTTCAATTCATAATAATACTCGTTGAGCACCACTACCACCCCCGATGCCGTCTGCCCGAACAGTTCCTCTGCCGATTTCCTTCCGTCACAGCCAGCGACAACAAGCACAATCAAGAATATGGCTAACAGTTTTTTCATGATACTTACGGTTTTTATCCATCGCCGTCATGCCCGCTAACCGAGGCACACACAACGTCTCCATAGTGCAAAGATAATGCAAAACAGCTTAAAAGCAAAATAAAATATGCCGTAAACAAGCTTTTTGTCTTGCCGCAATATAAAAAACGGGCCCGGAACTCTTACCAAGTTCCGGACCCTTACTGCTTGGTCGGGATTACTGGACTCGAACCAGCGACCTCACGCCCCCCAGACGCGTGCGCTAACCAACTGCGCTAAATCCCGTTTCCATAAGCGACTGCAAAAGTACATACTTATTATGAAATAAGCAAATTTTAATCGTCCTTTTTACGTTTTTGCCCTAAATATTTTTGTAAAGAGTGGGTGGCGGACGGCGCGAGAACGTATTACCGAGGGTAAAAACCGTAAGTA
>NZ_JACJJG010000125.1 GCF_016899855.1 Marseilla massiliensis | reverse complement strand
TTTGCAAAATCACCGTCGAATGGTCTTACCTCTTCATTCTTGTCAGGGCTATAAATAAGGAAATAGTTAATCAAGTCGGTCCAAAATCTCACATGGGTAATCAATATGACCTTCTTGTACACCAGCATTTCCGGATTGTCCCTGTATAAAGAAAGCTGGCATTGGAATTCACTGTCGCTCGAAACAATCATAACGTCATCATATTCCAGGCCGCAGTTATCGTCTTTAACCAGCTCCTCCATAATCCAGCGGTACATTTTCCTGAGTTCTTCCTTGGTATCGACACAATAAAGAATACCACTGTCGTATTTATGTCTTATCAGGCTCTTTATCGATTCCGTCTTTCCTGCACCCATTGAAGTAGAGATAATATAACCGCCATTTTCATCGGGGACATCAACAACACCTGTCTTCAAGTCCATGGTAAACCCGTCACCGATAGAATGTGGACTTATATTAAACAGCTCCTTCATATTTACAAATCATTTTACTCATCGTCATCTTCTTCATCATCGGTACGTTCCTCTTTATAATAATACTCCTCTTTCTCTTCATAATAGGAGTCTTCGGTTTCATGGTATTCTTCTTCCCCGTCTTCGTCATCCTCCATATCGTCAATCACGTACCAATCGTCCTTGTGCCTCATTAAAAGGAACTCATAAAGCGACCAGACATCATCCTCTGTGAAAAATCCGGGGTCAATGTCGGAAGATTCATTCTCCATTATCTCGAAATCCTGCCTAATCTGCTCCAACAATTCCGACTTGTACTTTACTTCCATACTGTTGCCGTTGTTCATTATTATCCTTTTTACTTTGTCGTTATATTTTTTCATCGCTGTTTCGTTTTTAATGGTTATTTCTATTTTTATTTTCTGTTTTATTGTTGGTTATTTCTGTAGCTAAAGGATAAGGTTCAGCAGTCCTTAAAACCACCATATTGATTACAGTGATTGAAAGAGAACAACCAAGCCTTATCCTGTCAAAAAGAGTGTCGGGGAATAATCAATGTCAACATCTATTTTCCTGTGTTTTACAATGTTATCCCGTCAAAAAACAAATCAAACCAAATATCAAATCCTTATATAATTACCTTATTCAAATTTCCGAGGGCTTTATATGTGCCTGAATCGTTGGTCTTTCTCCATATAACTCCATTTTTCCTCTCCGTTCCATTCACGTCCTAGTCTGTTCTTCTCGTCAACCGTCCTGTTATAATATTCCTTGTATCTCGGGTCGTTATAGTCCGTCCATTCAAGGTTGTCGGAGTCGAAGTTCAGCCAGTCGTTGTCCCTGTGAAGTATAACTGGATGCTCGAATTGTTTTTTGTTTCCGTTCACATAACCAGCCTCTTCCATCAACTCGTCAACGCAAATCCTTACCCTCTCGTACCTGCCCCAACTGTTTTTCCTCTCATACTCAACAAAAGGCTCGATAGGAACAATCATATCAATATCCCTGTCACCGATTGCAGTACCTACCTCCAATTCCTTTCCGTTCTGGTATATCGTTCCGTTACTTCTTACTTCAAGGCCATCAGTCAACTTTACCTTACCCGCTGTTGTAGCCGTAGTTTGTGGATAGGCCGAAGTTGCAAGCCTCCATTCAAGGTTTTTATAGTGGTCATTCTGTAAGTTGCCATCCTTGTGAACCAAAACATAATAATTCCCGTCATTTGGCTTAGGGGCACAGAAACAATCCGCAACCAAGTCTTGAATATAGACCCTTCCTAAATTCTTGTTATCTATGTATCTGAGGCCTTCTTCGTCCACTTTGATTTTCGGGTTGTAGGTCTTCAGTTTGTTACCATCCTGCTTGTCTATAAATTCCTTTTCAACAAACAGACCGTCTTCAGATATTTTAGTCGATGTAGCGAAATGTTTACGGATTCTTACACCGTTCCTTATTTCTTCACTTTTCATAACTGCCTCCTTTCTGTTTTTTAGAGTTTATGATTAAGTCTATTCCGAATTCGTCCTTCAAGTATTGAACAAGGGTATTATAGGCATCGGTCCTCTTTCTCTCCCTTGGTATAACTGTCAACAATTCAGACAAGTCAACCCTAATGCAGAGTCCGCTTTCAAGTTTCCTGCCCGTATAATTCTCCAAGGCTTCAATATCCTTTTTGAACTTGTCAGGAACTATCACAGTGTTTGCTTTGTTTACGTTTACATCAGGAGCAACACCTTCCTGACGGCTTTCCGAATACTGTACTTCATCGGAAAATGTTTTTGCTAAATTTAATATCAACATTATCTTTACAGATTAAAATTGTCTTCATACATTAGTTAGAGTTTGGAGGTTTGACAGGAGCGTTTTGTAGCCTTTCGATGACCTATTACGCCGTTCCATGTTCAACCTCTTATCCACAAGTTAGGTTTTGAGGGTCTGGGAAGTGCGTTTTATTGCTTTGAATGACATATTATACCGCCCGATGTTCAACCTTCATCCTTTTCACAAGTTAGGCATTGAAGGTCTGTCAGGCGCGTTTTATGGCTTTGGAGGGCATGTGTCGATAACTTGTTGATATTCAGGCAGTAATTACACGTTTCACGAAAGGCCATGTTTTAGCTTGCAATATGCCATGTCTCATTGCCCAATATACTGTGTTTTGCAATGCGATTCGCCGTCTTTTAGAATGTGTTAGTACGAAAAGCATCCAAAGCCTTAATAATGAGGGATTACGATACGACAAATATCACCCTTATCCGACAGTCAGAGAAAACGGCTGGTTCGGATTATCGTTCGGTCTTTGGAAAGAGAAAAATATGAATCCATAGGTCGGACAACAATCAGGCAAGAGGCACCACGATGAAGAATCAGTGGAAAAGGCAGCTAAGAAAAGGTTGTCAGTTTAAGGCCTTGGTGACGATCTGTACGGAAACTATTTGCCTTGAGTGCATCTTTGTGGAAATATGGTGAACCTAAAGCGGAGGTCGGGACATTGTGTGAAGAGCATGGTGTTTCGGCTTTTTTATTTTTTCTCCATCATTTGTTGTGTTGCTTGTGGATACTTTCTACCTAGGGTGTTGCTAGTGAATAATTGAAAATAACAAAAATTCTCACTGAAAATACCAAGTTTCTTATATAAAGGGATTATCTCAGTTAAGAAAAGTGTTATCCATTGTATCACTAGAGGAACTACGTTGACAAATATCCATGAGCACCACTTTTATTACCTTATAAAATAACATTGTTCCTCACTTTATCTACAATTACTTTCAGTTCTCACCTTCTCACCCTCTCACTCTCTCACCTTCATTTCACCTTTTCACTTTTCTTGATTTCTTCCGCCTGAGAAACCTTAAAAGCCTTAATTGTGTATTAGAAACAACATTATTAACAATCATTTTAAACAACAAAATCATGGAAATCAGAAGAATATTAAGGACAGGTTACAAAGCATTAGTAGTGACCGTGACTTTAATCGAGGCCATTGACTTGAGCAGAAATCTCATTGGCAAGTGTAAAAACAAAAAGGCTACCACAGTATCTGACTCGGTAGCCGGGACAAACAGCGTTGAGAGTGCTTAAGGAAAAAGACCTCGACGTTCTGATTAATCTCTTCGAAGGAATAACAACGCTTTTGAAGGGAATAAAGAAATTACAGGGGGTAATCGTGAAACTTATTGAATCGCGAGAGCCTCCTTAGTTTTTCATCGTTTAAAATCTTTGGAAACATGGAAAAGACAAAGAAAGACAAGACTACAACGAAATGCAGCATAATACCTATAAACAAGAGTGCTGCAAATCGACCGGACAACAAGGCGACAACAATCAAAATGCCAAAAAGTCCGGTTCTTTATTTCTTCAACATCGGGTAAACAACAATCAAAAACACAAGTAAAATGAAGACAAACAACAACCAACAGACGATAACCATGCCATTCGAGGGTGAGGTTATAACAAATGACGATGGAGCAAAAGGTAAAAGGTATCCCAACTTCATCGAGAGTAATACACAAGAAATATCGCTTGAAGAACTGACAGAAAAGAACATTATACCTACGTTCTCTGATAACAGCCTTACAATATCGCACCAGAACTTCATATCAGCTGTTACAAAGGTTGCAGGCAATGTGTTCGGTGAGCTTACGCCGGTCGAGTTAAGGGTTTCACATCCGATTATTGGCCGTATTCCATCTGCCCAGCACAAGAAAGCATACGAGCTTACGGAAAAAGAGAAGACCGTATTCTACCAACGAATGGCTTTCTGCTGTCACGTACTTAACCTTACAAGAACCATTAACGGGCAGACAGTACATCTTTGTGTAGGAGGAGTGAGGGCATATAACGAGGACAAGTTATACAGCAGGAAGTCGGCGATGAAGTTCAAGGTGTTCGTCGGCTGGCAAGTAAGGGTATGCTCAAACCTGATGCTGACCTGTGACGGTTATTCGGGGACTATTGAATGTTTGACCGAGGCGGATATAATGCAAAAGACGTTCGAGTTGTTCGGTAGTTTCGAGCCTGGGATGGATGATACCTTACACAGCCTTGAAGGATTGAGGGCGGCACCAATATCCGAAGAGCTGTTTTGTAAAATCATAGGTAGAATGAGGTTATACCAAGCATTGCCAATAAACGAACAGAGAAAACTACCTCAGCTTATTGTTGGAGATACAGCGGTCAATGCAATGGTAAGGAACTACGTAACCAATCCTGACTTCGGAATAACAAGCGGAGAGGACTTCACCTGCTGGAACCTTATGCAACTCGGGAATGAGGCCGTCAAACAAAGCTATATCGACAAGTGGCTTGAGAGGAACCAAAACTGCACCGACTTTGCGATAGGAATTCAGAAGGCGATAAATGGGGATGACACAGAGGGTTATTCCTGGTTCATCAACTGACTTACAAGGAGAGATACACAATCAATTAAATAAAAAACGTGTGTCCCTCCTTTTTTGTTTGGTTCGACTTAATTCAACAACATTATTATTCACAACTTTAAAGCAAAACAATTATGACAAAAACAAAATTTGAAAGACCGATACTACCAAAGGACGCAACGGAAGAAGATAGAAGGAAGGCAATGTTCGACGCCCTTTATTCACTCGACCTTTCGGATAAACTTGAAAGACGTGAGAACGACAAATTGAACTATTTATCTTGGGCAAATGCTTGGGCAGAATTCAAAAGAGCCTATCCAAACGCCGAATACAGGATAATAAAAGACCCTGCAACAAACCTGCCATATTTCAACGACCCGAACATAGGAATCATGGTTTATACTGAGGTTACTGCGGATGGGCAAACTTACGAGATGTGGCTGCCTGTGATGGATGCAAAGAACAAGGCTATGAAGGAACAACCATACACCTACCAAGTTTATGACAGCTATAAGAAAACCTACGTAGAAAAGACGGTACAAGCTGCGACTATGTTCGATATAAACAAGGCGATAATGAGGTGCTTGGTTAAAAACTTGGCCATGTTCGGACTGGGACTTTATGTCTATGCCGGGGAAGATTTGTCAAATGAAGAGAACCTTGTGGCGGAGAACAATTTGCAAAAGAAACAAACAACAAGAAGGACAAAGATTACTACTCCTTCACATACGACCACTACAACTCAACAATCAACTGACAAGTATTTAGGGATAAAGGCCGCAATATCTTCCTGTAATGACAACGCCTCGCTTCTTTCACTCTACAACCAACACAGGAACGAGGTGGAGGGCAACGTTGAAATAAAGGCTCTGTTCACTGAAAGGAAAAATCAACTCAAGGCAGCATAAGATTTTAATTAAAAATGAATAATGAATAATGAAAAATCAAGTAAAACAACAACTAAAATCAATAACAATGAAAACGACAAGAATTGAATTGAAAGACAGCGACGTACTTTTCAACAAGGAGCGTCACGAATATTGGCGGGGAGATAAACAGCTATCTGGAATTACGGGAATGCTACAAAGGCAACTGTTCCCTGATGAGTTCGACAATGTACCTGAAGGTATGTTACAAGAGGCAGCAAGGTACGGTACGGAAGTTCATGAGTCAATTGAAACATTCGACAGCTCTTGGATAAACGACGGGACACAGGAAGTTCAGGATTATATCAGTTTGTGCCAAGAAAACAACCTCGTTCATGAAAGGTCTGAATACACTGTCACTGATGGGGAGAACTGGGCAAGTAACATAGACAAGGTTTACAGAAGCTCGGATGATACTTTTTCGTTGGGTGACATCAAGACTTACGGAACAATGACACCGGATAAGTTGGAAAAGGCAAGGTGGCAGCTATCAATCTACGCCTATTTCTTAGAGTTACAAAACAAGGATGCAAAGGTCGGTAATCTGTTCATACTCCATATCCGTAACAAGGCAAAGCAGGACGGAACATTCGACCACATAAGAAATATCATGCCGGTGGAAAGGATACCAAGTGACATCTGCAAGGAGCTTCTTGATACAGACTTGAGAGGAGAGCAGTTCATAAACCCTTATTCCATCCCCGAAAAGTACAGGGAACAGGAGAACTACATCAGACAGCTAATCCAAACAAAGAACGAGACGGAGGAAAAACTGAAAATCCTGAAGTCAGAAATCTTGGAGGATATGGAAAGCATGGGAGTCAGGACATGGGATACAGGAACAATGAGGTTGACAAGAAAACTGCCGACTACAAGGCTATCGTTCAACGCCAATAAATTCAAGGCAGACCATCCAGAGCTTGACTACTCACCATACGAGAGGACTTCAAACGTTTCGGGCAGCTTGATGATTGCTGTCTGATATTTATTACCTACCACTAATCAAAGGGCGGGGCATTTCACTGAACAATAAAAGAAAAGTGGAGTGTTCTGCCTTTTTTCGTTTTACCAATTTCAAGTTTAACCATTAAAAACAGAACGACTATGTTATACTACAATTTCGACGGATACGAAGGCTTCAACTGCCGCTTTGGAATAATCGAGCATGACAACGGGAAGAAAACAAGAAGGAACAGGATACTGCTCGACTTCATAAAGGACAGGAACCTACTAAGGAAAGCGATAATAACCGACAATTTCTCGCTTCTCAACATCACCAACATGGCAGACCTCAAGAAAATAATGTTCGAGAAGATTATGGATTCAGGCGAGGATGATGGCTTACAATATGAAGTCAACCTGATTAACTATACCTTCCGTTCAGGCAAATATGA
>NZ_JACJJG010000124.1 GCF_016899855.1 Marseilla massiliensis | reverse complement strand
CTTTACTCCATTACTCCTTAACTCCTATGATTTTACAATACATTCAGCACTTGCTCCTTTATTTGCTCAAGTTCGTCTTTCATCTTCACCACGATGTTCTGCATTTCGGCGTTGTTGCTCTTGCTGCCCGTGGTGTTGATTTCGCGTCCCATCTCTTGTGCTATGAAACCAAGTTTCTTGCCTTGGGCTACGCCCTCGTCCATTGTCTCGCGGAAGTATTTAAGGTGGTTGGCAAGGCGTTGTTTCTCCTCGTTGATGTCCAGTTTCTCGATATAATATATGAGTTCCTGCTCCAGGCGGTTCTTGTCGTACTCAATCTCGGGTATGCTTTTTAGTCCCTCGACGATACGTGCGCGTATTTTCTCTACGCGCGATTTCTCGTAAACTTCTATCGAGTCGAGCAGCGCGGCGATGTTGTCGAGCTTCTCGCAGAACTTCTTTTGCAGTGCGGCTCCTTCCTGGTCGCGGAATGCCACGAGGGCATTTACGGCTGTGTCGATACCGTTGCGCACGGCGTTCCACTCCTCGTCGGTAAGCTCTTCGACGTCGGTTTTCGTCATGACGTCAGGCATGCGCAGCAGTGTGGCGAACCAGTCTTGGGGCTCCGGTATCCCTGTGCTTTCCGATATGGCCTTAATCTGCCTGTAATAATTGTCCACGAGGGCTCCGTTTATGGGAGTGGCGTCGGCAGCGGCGTCCTTCTCTATCCATATCGAGAAGTCCACTTTGCCCCGTTTCAGCGTCTGGGATATTGTCTGGCGGATTTCCATTTCTTTCTCACGGTATAGCGGAGCGATACGCGTTGACAGGTCTAAGGCCTTGCTGTTAAGTGATTTTATTTCAACGTGTATCTTCTTTTCATTAAAAGTTACGACAGACTTTCCGTAACCTGTCATCGATTGTATCATAGCACTTTTGTAGTTAAATTTTTGCAAAAGTACATATTTCTTAGGAAAAAAGCGTATTTTTGCATGTTATTTAAAAAGTTATTTCCATTTTATGTCGTGTATTTTAAACATTGAGACGAGTACGGACGTGTGCTCGGTAGCCGTGAGCCGTGACGGCACGTGCATATTCAACAGGGAGGACTACAGCGGTCCCAACCATGCGGTTAAGCTCGGCGTGTTCGTGGACGAGGCTTTGTCGTATATTGACAATCGGTCCATACCTCTCGATGCGGTGGCCGTAAGCTGCGGTCCAGGGTCCTACACGGGCCTGCGTATCGGCGTGTCCATGGCCAAGGGTATATGTTACGGCCGCGGAGTGAAGCTCGTAGCCGTGCCGACTCTTGAGTTGCTCGCCGTGCCGGTTCTGCTTGAGCACGATATAGAAGAAGACGCCCTGCTGTGTCCAATGCTTGACGCACGCCGTATGGAGGTGTACGCAGGAGTGTACGACCGCGCCCTGAACGAAGTCAGGCCGGTGCAGGCTGACGTTGTAGACGCCGATACATACCGGGAATATCTTGACAAAGGCAAGGTGTATTTCTTCGGTAACGGGGCCTGCAAGTGCATCGACGCAATAGGCAACGGCAATGCCCGGCTGATAAAGGATGTCAAGCCGCTGGCACGGTACATGTTCCCGCTTGCCGAGAAGCGCATTAACCAAGGGCGGATAGAAGACGTGGCGTACTTCGTTCCGTTCTACCTGAAAGACTTTGTGGCGAAAACTCCGAAGAAGCTTCTTTAACCACATTATTCCCTTTAAATCCCAAAATAAATATAAATGAATATCGAAGGATTAGACTATAACACCCAACGTGAAAAGCTCATATTGCCCGAATACGGGCGCGAAGTGCAGAAAATGGTCGACTATGCCGTGACGCTCGAGAACAAGGAGGAGCGCCAGCGCTGCGCCGAGACGATTATCGGCATAATGGAGCGCATGTTCCCGCAAAGCAGCGAGAACGTGGACTATGAGCAGAAACTGTGGGACCATCTTGCGATAATGAGCAACTTCAGGTTGGACATTGACTATCCCGTAGACATAAACGAGGCGAAAAGCATACTGAAGAAGCCACAACCGATGGGCTATCCTAAGCAGAAAAACCCTATAAAGCATTACGGCAGCATGATGTTCGAGCTGTTCGACAAGCTGAAGGGCATGGAGCCTGGTCCTGAAAGGGACGAACTTGCCAGGCTTACCGCCAACCAGATGAAACGTAACCTTATGCAGTGGAGCCACGGTTCGAGCGACGACGAGAAGATAGCTTCAGACCTGGCACGCTTTACCGACGGTAAGATACAGCTTGACCTTGACACTTTCAAGTTCAACATAGGCAACATGAGGGAGCCCGGAGACAAGCGCCGCAAAAGAAGATAGCGAAAGGAATACACGTTAACCGACAAACCACCGTGACATGGAATCTTTCATCATTGAGGGCGGACATCCGCTAAGCGGCACCATAACTCCGCAAGGCGCCAAGAACGAGGCGCTTGAAGTAATATGCGCGTCGTTGCTTACTTCGGATGAAGTGAGGATAAGCAACGTGCCCGACATCCTCGACGTGAACAACCTCATAAAGCTGCTTACCGACATTGGGGTGAAGGTAAACCGTATCGGGAAGAACGAGTATTCGTTCAAGGCAAGGGAAATCAATCTTGATTACCTCGAAAGCGAAGAGTTCATACGTAAGTGTTCCTCGCTCAGGGGCAGTGTGCTTATGATAGGTCCGCTGCTTTCGCGCTTTGGTAAGGCCGTGGTGGCAAAACCCGGAGGAGACAAGATTGGACGGCGCAGGTTGGACACTCATTTTCTCGGCTTTAAGCATCTTGGCGCCAGGTTCTCGCATAATGACGAGCGCGGGACGTTTGAAATCGACGGTAGCAACCTTAAAGGATGTTACATGTTGCTTGACGAGGCATCGGTAACGGGTACTGCCAACATTATAATGGCAGCCGTGCTGACCAAGGGAACCACCACTATCTATAACGCGGCGTGCGAGCCTTACATACAGCAATTATGCCATTTGCTCAACCGTATGGGAGCACGCATAAGCGGAATAGCCTCTAACCTGCTGACGATAGTCGGCGTGGAAAACCTGCACGGGGCGCGGCATACCATACTTCCGGACATGATTGAGGTCGGCTCTTTCATAGGAATGGCGGCAATGGTTGGCAAAGGCATACGAATAAAGAATGTGTCGGTGCGCAATCTTGGCATAATTCCCAATGCTTTCAGGCGTCTCGGGGTGAAGGTTAATGTGGAGAATGACGACTTGGTAATACCGCATATGGAGCATTATGAGATTGAGTCGTTTATCGACGGCTCGATAATGACGCTGGCAGATGCTCCGTGGCCTGGACTTACTCCTGACCTCCTCTCTGTGCTCCTCGTGGTTGCCACTCAGGCACGCGGCAGCGTCTTGTTCCACCAAAAAATGTTCGAGAGCCGTTTGTTCTTTGTCGACAAGCTTATCGATATGGGCGCCCAAATCATTCTCTGTGACCCGCACAGGGCTGTTGTAGTAGGCCATGACCACAAGATAAGGCTGCGTGCGGGCCGGATGACAAGCCCCGACATCAGGGCGGGAATAGCCCTTCTAATCGCTGCCCTGAGCGCCAACGGCACCAGCCGCATAGACAATATTGCACAGATAGACCGTGGGTATGAGGACATAGAGGCACGCCTTAATGCGCTTGGGGCCAACATCAAGCGTATCTGAATTGTCGGTAATGGCACTGCTTGGCTGGCAGTATCGCGGTTGTATGGCATTGCATGACGATACGTTGGCCGCATTTCCTTTAACCATAAGCAACAATGATTAGAGCAGAAGAAGTTTATAGAATCGGCCGTATAGGCAAGCCGCACGGCGTAAAAGGCGAAGTGTCGTTCATGTTCAGTGACGACGTGTTTGACCGTGTGGACTCCGATTACCTTATATTATCCGTTGACGGAATACTCGTTCCGTTCTTTTTCGAGGAGTACCGCTTTAAAAGCGGAGAGACGGCGCTTGTAAAATTCTGTGATGTTGACGACAAATCGCAGGCCCAGGAACTGACGGGATGTGACGTGTTTTTCCCAAAGAAACTTTCAGACCGTGGCGAGAACGAACTCACGCTTGAAGAACTTGAAGGTTTTACTGTCGTCAACGTTGACGACGAAGACAAGCCGATAGGGACAATCGCATATGTTGACGACGCTACGGAGAACGTGCTTTTCGGGGTGAGGACACCTCAGGGAACGGATGTATTGATACCTGTCAATGATGATTTTATAACTGAAATCGATGGCGTAAACCGTGAGATAAAGGTAAGTCTGCCTGAAGGCTTGCTTGACTTGAACTGAAATCAACGTCTGAGAGTAATAAGAATAAGCTAACATAAGTGCTTAACACCGGATATATGAAGAAACAGATTGCCATTCTTGGCTCCACAGGCTCAATCGGGACACAGGCTCTTGAAGTGATAGAAGAGCACCCCGACCTGTACGAAGTGTACTGCCTTACGGCCAACAACAAGGTCGACGAACTTGCGGAACAGGCCCGTAAATTCAACCCGGCGGCAGTGGTCATAGCCAATGAGGACAAATACGGGAGGCTGAAAGAATTGCTTTGCGACCTTCCTGACATAAAGGTTTATGCCGGGAAACAGGCCATTAACGATATTGTTGAGGCCGGCCCGATAGACATGGTGCTTACGGCCATGGTGGGATTTGCCGGTCTCAGCCCTACGATACATGCCATCCGGGCCCGCAAGAAGATATGTCTTGCCAACAAGGAGACGCTTGTCGTGGCAGGTGAACTTATATGCAAGCTTGCGGCTGAGTACCATTCGCCCATCATTCCCGTTGACAGTGAGCATTCGGCCATCTTCCAAAGCCTTATGGGCGAGGGCGACAACGAGATAGAGAAACTGTTGCTTACGGCGTCTGGAGGCCCGTTCCGTAATTTCACCAAGGAGCAGCTTGCCACCGTGACCAAGGCCGATGCTTTGCGGCATCCTACCTGGACCATGGGCGCGAAGATAACAATCGACAGCGCTACGATGATGAACAAGGGCTTTGAGGTAATAGAGGCGAAGTGGCTTTTCGGCGTTCCGGCCGATAGAATACAGGTGCTCGTGCATCCGCAGAGCATTGTCCACAGTGCCGTGCAGTTCCGTGACGGAGCAGTGAAGGCACAGCTCGGAGTGCCGGATATGCGCCTGCCGATACAGTTCGCGTTCTCTTATCCTGACCGTCTGCACCTTAACGGCGAGCGGCTCGACCTGTTCCGCCAGCCGCTCGAGTTCTTCGAGCCTGACATGGACAAGTTCTGCTGCCTGGCATTGGCCTTCGAGGCGATAAGGAAAGGCGGCAATATGCCGTGCATTGTAAACGCCGCCAACGAGGTGGTTAACCACGGATTCCTGGAGGACCGCTGCTCGTTCACGCAGATGAGCGACATTATCGAGAGGACGATGGAGCGCGTGGCGTTCAGCGGCGAGGCCGACTACGCTACTTACGTTGCCACTGATGCAGAGGCAAGGAGGGTTGCAACGGAACTTTTGGAAATTTAATAATTAAGAGTTAAGAATTAAGAAAGTTAGTAACATTAAAAACACAAGTTACGGAGACACTGCCCTATTACGGCAAGGCAAATCTCCTTGTCTGCTTGTCTGCCCGTGGCTTGTCAACTAAAAAGACATGGAAATATTTTTGATAAGACTGCTGCAGTTCATGCTGGCAATCTCGATTCTCGTGCTGCTCCATGAGGGCGGGCACTTCTTTTTTGCCAAATTGTTCGGCGTAAGGGTAGAGAAGTTCTACCTGTTCTTTGATCCTTGGTTCCACTTATTTGAATTTAAGCCGAAGAAGAGCGATACAACCTATGGCGTGGGGTGGCTCCCGCTTGGTGGGTATTGCAAGATTTCGGGCATGATAGACGAATCGTTCGACACCGAGCAGATGAAGCAGCCGGCCCAGCCATGGGAGTTCCGCTCGAAGCCGGCGTGGCAACGCTTGCTGATAATGGTGGGCGGAGTGCTGGTCAACTTCCTCCTCGCGCTGTTCATCTACGCAATGGTGCTGTTCACCTGGGGCGACTCCTACTATTCGCTCAAGGACATGACATACGGCATGAAGTTCAACCAGGCGGCCAAGAATATGGGCTTCCGCGACGGCGACATCCTTTTGCGCACTGACGAAAAGACGCTCAACAAGTTTGATGTTGACATGTACCGCGACATAGCCAACGCCTCCACCGTCACCGTATTGCGCGGCGGCAAGGAGGTGAAGGTCAGCCTGCCCGAGGACATGAGCCTGCTTACGATGCTCAAGGCTGACCCTGTGTTTGTGCGCCCGTTCATCCCTGCCGACGTGGACAGTGTCATGCCTGACTCGCCGGCGATGAAGGCTGGCATGCAGAAGGGCGACCGCCTGTTGGCTATTGGCGGCCAGTCCATCGACTCATGGAACGAGTTTGACGACAGGATGGGCCGCATGCAGGATGTACTGGCCGCCGCCACGACGCCAGCCGACAGCCTTAAGGCGCGCACAACGACGGTAGTCTTCGCCCATAAGACCGACCCGGCGAAGAGGGATACTGTGCAGATGGTGCTCAATCCCGACCTTACCCTCGGCGTGGGCCGCACGTACCTGGGCACGTACTACAAGCCCGTCAAGCTGGAATACGGCTTCTTCGAGAGCTTCCCGGCAGGCGCAGTGTACGGCGTGAACGTGCTGCGCGGATATGTTGACGACATGAAATACGTATTCACGGCCGACGGCGCAAAGTCGCTCGGAGGCTTCGGCTCAATCGGAAGCCTGTTCCCTCCGACGTGGGACTGGATGATGTTCTGGCGCATGACGGCGTTTCTCAGTATCATTCTGGCGTTCATGAACATTCTGCCCATCCCCGCTCTCGACGGCGGTCACGTGCTCTTCCTTCTTTACGAGATGATTACGCGCCGCAAGCCGAGCGAGAACTTCCTCATCAAGGCGGAGTATGTAGGCTTCGGGATACTTATCCTGCTAATGGTTGTGGCCAACCTGAACGACATCCTTCGCTGGCTGGGATATATGTAATTTTTTGTAGTTAAAGGAGTTAGAAGTAGTTAAAGCCATTACTCTTGCCGGATGTATAATGATAGCCAAGGTATTTGACTCTAACTACTTCTAACTCCTTTAACTACTACCAATAGATATTAATCCTGCAGTTCTTGCCCAGGGGCTGACAACATTCC
>NZ_JACJJG010000123.1 GCF_016899855.1 Marseilla massiliensis | reverse complement strand
TACACGTGCAGATGCCTAACGGATGCATCGGCAACGCGGTAACCATAAATTAAGAATTAAGAGCGGAGAAATTAAGATTTAAGAGTTAAGAACTGAAAGTCAGCGTTAAGCTAATTAAGAAAATATGCCTTGACAGTTGTCCTTACTCTGGCCTATTAGGCCCATCAGGCTCATTCGACCTTATCTCCCCAACAGCCAAGTCATATTTTCTTAATTAGCTTAACGCTGACTTTCAGTTCTTAACTCTTAAATCTTAATTTCTCCGCTCTTAATTCTTAATTATTCTTTCAACCGTAAGGTTGGTTGTTTTATCCGTAAATCTGATACCTTGTTTTCTTTCTTTTTTGTGTAATTTTGCAACAGAAAACAAAATAAAAGGCAAAAAGATATGAAACTGATAGCAAACACTGAATTCGGCGGCGAGCGCCCGTTGTTCGCCTCACATGACCTACATCTCGATAACGTGACCATCCGCGAGGGCGAGTCGGCAATCAAGGAGTGCAGCAACATTGTAGCTACCAACTGCCGTTTTGAGGGCAACTACCCCTTCTGGCATGTCCACGGATTCACCATCAAGGACTGTTACTTCGACGTAGGCGGCCGCTCCGCCCTGTGGTATTCCGACCATTTGAAGATGAGCAACACGGTAATCGACGCGCCGAAGATGTTTCGTGAGATGAACGACATCGACATAGAGAACGTGGAAATGAACGATGCCGACGAGGTGTTCTGGCGCTGTAACCGCATAAACATAAAGAACCTGAAACTGCACGGAGGCACTTATCCGTTCATGTTCAGCAACGATATCCGTGTTGACGGCCTCGAGAGCGACAGCAAATACGTGTTCCAGTACGTCAAGAACGTGGAAATCCGCAACGCCAAGATTACCACAAAGGACGCTTTCTGGGAAGTAGAGAATGTCACAATATACGACTCTGAGCTTAACGGAGAATACCTCGGATGGCACTCCAAGAACCTCCGTCTCGTGAATTGCCACATCTCCGGCGAGCAGCCTCTGTGCTATGCGCACGACCTTATATTAGAGAACTGCACCTTCGACGCCGACTGCGACCGCGCATTTGAGTACTCTACGCTCAACGCCGACATACGTGGCGCCATCACGAACATCAAGAACCCCACATCGGGACGTATCGTGGCAGACAGCATCGGGTCGATAACCATCGACGAAAACATCAAGGCTCCGGCCAACTGCGAAATCAAAACGAGAAACTAAAAATTAAGAATTAAGAGCCGTAGAAGTTAAGAATTAAGAGTTAAGGATTAAGAAAATATGTTTTGATTGTAATAACAATAAGTCTAATAAGCCCGATGAGCCTAATAAGCCAGTGTAAAAACAACGGTCAAGTCATATTTTCTTAATTCTTAACTCTTAATTCTTAATTCAAAAAACCGCCTCCATGCCTGTTGTCATTGCCTACTTCCTCATCTACGTTGTGTGGGGCTCCACCTACTTCTTCATCGGCCAGTGCCTACATGACATACCGCCGTTCATGCTCGGGGCGCTGCGCTTCAGCATGGCAGGAGCCGTGCTGCTGGCCATTTGCGGATGGCGTGGCGAGAAGCTTTTGAAGAAGAAACTCATCCTGAAATCTGCCGTAAGCGGTATCGTATTGCTGTTTATCGACCAGGCGGTGATTATGTTTGCCCAGCAATACGTCAGCAGTAGCCTTGTCGCGATAGTGGCTTCGTCGACGGCGTTGTGGATAATGTTGCTCGACGTTCGTGCCTGGCGGCAGAACTTCAGGCGGCCTGCCACGGTTTTGGGGATGGTACTCGGCTTTGCGGGAGTAGGCATGCTGTATGCCGAACAGCTATATTCCGACACGTCGGTACACCCCGACAGCGAAGTAGGAATACTCCTGTTGGTGGGCGGATGCATATCATGGGCGTGCGGAACGCTGTACTCCAAATACCGCTCCTCTGCCGAAGAAGAGACCAACGGCTTTGCCGGCTCGGCATGGCAAATGCTCTCCGCCAGCGTGGTATTCAGCATTTGCGCAACTATTAGCGATGATTTCTCAACGGCAGACATGGCCACAATATCAATGACTTCATGGCTTTCACTTGCTTATCTGATAACTTTCGGCTCGCTGCTCGCCTACTCCGCCTACGTATGGCTGCTCAAAGTGCGCCCTGCTTCGGAAGTGGCAACCCACGCATACGTCAATCCCGTGGTGGCCGTTGCACTCGGAGCGGGTATCGGCGGCGAGCATGTTACGGCGGTGCAGATTGCCGGACTGGCGGTCATTCTTGCCAGCGTGATGATGGTAAGCATGAGAAAGAGATAAAAATCCACAACCCATTATAATGCAAAATACGAATATTTCACCCGTAAAGCCATCCGAGCGGTACATCATTCTCGACGCTCTAAGGGGCTTTGCGCTGCTCGGCATTTGCCTTGCCAACTATCCCGAATTCTCCCTTTACACGTTCCAGTCTTCCGAAATAGCAGCCGCCATGCCGTCGGCAGGTGTCGACCGGATTGTCCGTTTCCTGCAATACATGATGGTTGACGGCAAGTTCTACACACTGTTCTCACTGCTTTTCGGCATGGGATTCTTGATAATCATCAGCCATGCGGCACAGAGGGGAGCTGGCGGATTCCGTCTGTTTTATCGCCGTATGGCCGTTTTGCTTTTGATAGGCTTCATCCATCTTATGTTCATATGGAGCGGAGACATACTCATGTTGTACGCGCTGATGGGCATGGCGCTTCCCCTTTTCCGCAACGTCAGCGACCGCGGACTGCTCTGTTGGGCAGCTGCGTTCGTGCTGTTGCCCATCGTCGTCGATACGGCGGCCAACCTTGCGGGCGTCAGCCTGTCGGCCCCCGCCGTGCGGGCGCAGTGGCATTACTGCCGGATGTACGGCATAACGGAAGAGAACTTCGGCTATTGGCTGCGCGATGCCGACACATATAAAGAGGTGTTCCAGTTTCTTGTACAAGGCGCTTTGGTGCGAGTGCAGGAGTTTGTTGACGGCAACCGCTATTTCAAAGTCATGGGACTGTTCATTCTCGGTTTCTATATCGGCCGCCGCCGGATGTACGCCGACCTTGAAAATCACAAGCGCCTGCTGCGCAAGACGGCTATTACGGGCTTCACAATAGGCGTTCCCCTATCGCTGGTCTATGCATGGAGTGCCGTCAACGGGCATCCTTTGGGCACACCGATGCACGACATTCTCTATCTCGTAAGCGTCTACCCGATGGGGCTGGCGTACATGTCGGCGCTGTGCCTTATATACTTACACAGCCGCAACGGCGCTTTCTGGCGATGGATGGCGGCGCCGGGCAGGATGGCGTTGACAAACTATATCGGTCAGTCTGTTATCGGAATGTTCCTTTTTTATGGCATAGGCATGGGACTTGGAGCCAGCTTCGGCCTTACGCAGACAGAGGTTACGGCTCTCTGCGTGTTCGTGTTCCAAGTGCTGTTGAGCAGCCTTTGGCTAAGATATTGCCAGTTCGGACCGCTCGAATGGATATGGAGAATGCTCAATTACGGCAAAAAACTGAGACTAACAAAACAATAATAATTAAGAATTAAGAGTTAAGAATTAAGAAAAATAGTCTTGACGGTTATAGTAATAAAGGCATATTTTCTTAATTCTTAACTCTTAATTCTTAATTCAATACGCTCTTAATTCTTAATTATTTCGTATTCCTAAGTCAATCACTTCAAGCGAGTCAACCATCTCGCCGACGTCAACCGTAGCGAAGCGGACGTCGCCCGCCGGGTCAATCAGGTACAACGTAGGAATCCACCTTATATTATATGCCGCCGACAGGGGGCTTTCCTTCCACGCCACCGTCTCACGCCGGTGCAGCCAGTCCATGCCGTTCTCGGTGATGTAGTCCTGCCACTGCTCCGCGTCTTCATCGAAAGACACACCCACGAGGGTAAGTCCGCGTGGGCCGTAGGTGTCGTGAATGGCTTTGATGTTGTCCGTCTCACGCTGGCAGTCGGGACACCACGACGCCCAGAACTCTACCAACACGTAACCGCCCTGCAGATCGGAGAGCCGCAAGTCGCTGCCGTCGGTATTCTCGGTTATCACAAAATCAGGAGCGGGCGTACCCCTTTCGAGCAGTCCCGTGCCGTAGTCGCTATCCTCATCGCCGCCTATCGTGCATGCGGCAAGCAACAGCGACGCCATCAATATAGGCAATATCCTTTTCATAAACCAGTGTTTTTAAGATTAGTCGAACGCCGTCAAGCCCACGCCTGACGGCTTATGCTTTGCAAATATAGTGAAAGGCGAGCGCAATGGAAAGAAAAAAACGAAGTTTTTGACATTACTTTGCCGAGCCGCATCATATATTCGGGCAACAAATATACGCAAAATCTGTAAGTTGGCTGCCGTCTGGAGTAATATAATTGCATAAAGCCACCGTTACGAAGACATTTCGATAAGCTTGCGAAAAGCCGTCTTTGGCATCCTAAAAGGCCGTCAACAGCAATGCCAAAGGCCGTCTTTCGGGATGCGAAAGACGGCCTTTTAGTCTGTAAGCAAACCCATACCAAATAAATAACGACCACTATACGACACACGTTAAACTGACGCGAGTGTAAGCAAAGACGTTCCATTTGCTTACAATTTTCACCTAACCACTTTTCAACAGGCGCCCACACCACACATAAAAAGGGGCGCCACGACATGCCGTAAAGGGCGTTTTTGCATACTACAGGTTACAATTTATAGCTTACGTTTTGTCCGATAACACCGTAAAATATGCCATAATGATACGCCAGTAGATAATATTCGCAATGATTACAAACATTTTTCGTTTCTTTATGTCAGATATTCTATTTTCCCTTTTGTTTGGCCTAAAAATACAAAAAACAATTTATTTAACTGCCAATTATTTTGTAGATATACATACTTTGCGTATATTTGCCATATCAATTTATTAACCATGAGAGTGATACGAAATTTTAGCGACATAACGGACATGCTCCGCCTGTCGCACGGACGTAAGCGTGTAGCCGTGGCATGCCCGGCCGACTCGCATACGGAATACGTTGTAGAGCGCGCCCTGCGCGAAGGCATTGCCGACTTCACGCTGGTGTGTGCCGGAACCTGCGCTCCCGAGTTTGCCCGCCTTGCCGGGCAATATCCCGACCGTACGGACGTAATCATAGTACCCACTCCCGACGACACGGCACGCCGCGCGGTGGAAATAGTACGCCAGGGCGAAGCCGACGTACTGATGAAAGGCACGCTCAATACTGACAACCTGCTGCACGCCGTACTCAACAAGGAGCACGGACTGCTTGAGCCAGGCAGGATATTGAGCCACGTAACGGCGACATTCATACCGGCATACGGCAAAATGCTCGTCTTTGCCGACGCCGCGGTAATACCCCGCCCCACACTTGAACAATTTGAAGCGATACTTGGCTATGCCACCGGCTTGAGCCGACGTCTTGGCGTAGAGCGGCCGGCCGTAGCGCTGGTCAACTTCACCGAGAAGGTGAACGAAAAATTCCCTCATTCCATTTACTATGAAGAACTGAAACAACGTGCCGCCGAAGGCCGCTACGGTAACGTATGCCTTGGCGGCCCTATGGACGTAAAGACAGCCCTCGACACCGAGAGCGGACGCATCAAAGGCATAACTTCGCCCGTAGTGGGCAATGCCGACGTACTGATATTCCCCAACATCGAGTCGGGCAACGTGTTCTACAAGACCATCACCCTCTTTGCTTCGGCCGAGACGGCCGGCATGCTTTGCGGCACAAATGCCCCGGTAGTGGTGGCCTCGAGGGCCGATTCGTGCGAGTCAAAATACTACAGTCTCGCTATGGCATGCGTCTGAGAAATTCATAATTCACGATTCATGATTCATAATTGGGCAGGATGACAATGTACTGTACTTTATGAATTATAAATCAACAAGTGACCATATTATTAATTATGAACTGTGAATAAGGAATCAACACCTTGCCCAATTATGAATCATGAATCGTGAATTATGAATTAACAAGTGCCCCAATTATGAATTATGAATTGTGAATCATGAATTAAATACTATGCGTATATTCGTTATAAATCCCGGTTCAACGTCAACAAAGATCGCCGTTTACGACGACGAGAAGCCCGTATGGATGACAGGAGCGCACCATCCCGTAAGCGAGCTGTCGACGTTCAAGCACATCAGCGACCAGTATGAATACCGCAAGGACTTCATCATTAAACGCCTTGCCGACGCCGACATAAAGCTCGACTTCGACGCAGTAATCGGCCGCGGAGGCCTGCTCCATCCGCTCAGCGGCGGCGTATATGCCGTAAACGAGAAGATGAAGTACGACCTGTTGCACGCCGAACGCGAGCACGCATGCAACCTCGGCGCCCTCATAGCGGCGGAAATAGCCGACGAATGCGGCTGCCCGGCCTATACGGCCGACCCCGTGGTGGTTGACGAGTTGTGCCCCGAGGCCCGCCTGACGGGCATTCCAGATATCGAGCGGAAGTCCATTTTCCATGCCCTTAACCAGAAAGCAATAGCACGCAAATACGCCTCTTCGCTCGGCAAAAGGTATGAAGACATGCGCCTGATTGTAGCCCACCTGGGCGGCGGAATGTCCATCGGAGCGCATCTCTACGGACGAGTGATTGACGTAAACAACGCCCTTGACGGCGAAGGACCGTTCTCGCCGGAACGCGCCGGAACGCTTCCTGCAGGACAGCTTGTCGACATCTGCTTCAGCGGAAAGTACACCCTGAAACAGGTGAAACAACTGATAAGCGGAAAAGGCGGACTTACCGCCCACCTTGGCAGCAACGACATGATAACCATATCGCGCAAGGCTGAAGAGGGCGAGGAGCCTTACAAGGGAGTGGTTGACGCCATGGTATATACCATAGCCAAACAAATCGGCGCCATGTACGTTGCCATGAGCGGCAAGGTTGAGGCCATAATACTGACCGGAGGCATTGCACATAGCGATTATTGCGTAGACAACCTGCGCCCAAGGATTGACTATCTCGCCCCGATAGTGGTAATGCCTGGGGAGAACGAGATGGGCTCCCTGGCATACAACGCACTCGGAGTACTGCGCGGGGAACTGCCGCTGAAGGAATACGAATGACTTATAGAGTTAAGAATTAAGAGCTTATTAAATTAAGAATTAAGAGTTAAGAATTAAGAAAATATGTCTTGCTGCTTATTTGACAAGACTGTTTTTCTTAATTCTTAACTCTTAATTCTTAATTTAATAAGCTCTTAATTCTTAATTTTATTGTCTTTTTTTCGCAGCC
>NZ_JACJJG010000122.1 GCF_016899855.1 Marseilla massiliensis | reverse complement strand
GAGCACATAATCACAAGCTGCAACAAGGTATATCCTCATGAACCGGGACGGATGAAGGGTTATGACTGCCAGTTGGTTTGGTGGGAACAGTATGAGGAAATGTATGAACTGGTAAAGGATTCGCTTATTTCAGACCCAACATTGACACCTACTGACCTGCATTCATTTTATCATGATGAATACCCTTTGCTCGGACTTGACGACTTTGCAATGATATGTGACGATGCAGCTTCAGAACTCTATTACGAAAGGAACGGGGATGTCGCTTAACTGAATACCACACTCTCTTATGTCACTGAATACCAACCAATTAACATAAAGAAACCATCAACAAACCAAAACGCGGTTAACGAGGCTCTAAAACATGGCCTATTGGAATGCAAAACATGGCCTTTTACAAGCTGATTGACGGTATATTGGAATTTGGTTGATATTCAGTGTAATCTTAATCAACAAAACATCAAATTCAAGACAACAAAGATTATGAACACGACAGAAAACAAGCCTTCAATGGCAAGATACATTTGGCGAATATTCCAGCACAGTGCAATCCCTTTAAGCTGGGGAATATGCTTTGCTTCGGTAAGGACTTTAAGTAATGGTACGGAGTTTCATGTACAGGGATTCAAGATGACGGGTTATGTAAGAGTCGAGTATGACGAAGGCTCGGATACATTTACAATTACCCTTACTCCTGATGATAACAAAGAAAACAGGAAAATCATAGAAAACGTTTATCTTGACAACTTGATTTCAGTGATAGACGAAAACGTGGAATATTGCGAGGACTATGAAACCAAGATAAGGCAATGGCTAAGGAAACAAGCGGTCTGATTATGGGATATTTGAGTCTTTACAAAAATTACAATTACAGGAGAAAAACAATTAAATGAAAAATCACCTTCTGTAAAACTTCGATTTTCAGTAAACACTTAAATATTTGAAAGACTGAACTCTCTTAAATGCAGGGATATGTGAAAACGGTAAATGTGACAAAAGACCGAAAATCACGTATCTTTATTTTTGTTATTTACGACAACCGAAAATGTGTTCAATCCGTTTTGTGTTCAAATAATAGGCATAATGTTGGATTGGGCACATTATTTTGTATTCACTTAACTCAAAGAATTATATGGAAACAACAGCAGTGGTTTATGCAAGGGTATCGTCTACCAATGACAGGCAGGATACTTCAAGGCAAATCAGGGACTTGGAAATATTGGCGAAAACGAAATCCCTGAAAATCGTGAAAACATACGAGGAACATATATCAGGCGCAAGGAAAACACAGGAAAGGCCAATCCTGAAAGAGTGCCTGTCGTATTGCTTCAAGAATAAAATCGGAATCCTTCTCATATCGGAACTGTCACGCCTCGGAAGGAATGTTGACGACGTACTCTATAATGTCAGGCTTTGCAAGGAGAAGCACTTGAACGTATATTTCCAGAAAGAGCGGCTCTCGATATTCAACGCCGACGGGAAAGAGCATCCGTTCCTTACGATATTCATAGCCGTACTTGGGACATGCGCGGAAATGGAGAGGGAAAACATCAGGTTCAGGCTCAATTCGGGAAAGGAACAGTTTGTAGCTAACGGAGGGAAAGTCGGAAGAAAGGCTGGCTACAGGAAACCTGATGACAAGATGAAGGAAGAATATGCCGGGGTGATAAGACTTCTCCACAAGGGCTACCCGATAAGGATGATTGCCAAGAGCGAGAAAGTCGGTATAAGCACGGTTCAGAGAATAAAGAAAAGGTTTATGGACAATGAAAAGCAAACAGCATGATTAGGTATCACTTCAACATCACGATTGGCGGAATAAAACTAAATGTCAACGTAAACGCCAATAACCAACAGACAGCTTACGGAAAGGTAAAACGGCTCTATCCGATGGCGACTAACATCCACTTGACAAGAACTGAAAGGCTATGGAACCAAGGTATGTTATAATCCTCGACTTCTGCATCGGAGTCTTGAACATTATCAGGCTGACAGACGAGGAGGTAAAAGAATCCGAACAATACAACGACTTCGAGGAATATTTGTCAACGTGGGAGAACAAATACGGCTTCAGGTTGAATAATTGCCAGTGGATGACGACAGAGAACTTGAACGTTTACTGGTATGAAAACGGACAGGAAGTAAGCAGGGAGCAATTTTAACATTGAACGGGAAGGATGGCTCTAAACGGCTGTCCTTCTTTTATTTTTTTTCTTAAATGCGTATTCAAAAATTTTCAATTTATATTTCCCAAATAACTGACATAAAAATGGGAATAGATATGAAGAAATACTTTCCAATACATATTATGGACAATTCTGTCACTTTACCTTTCAATCAACAGTTTTTCTGCTAATAACCTCATTTTTACAGCAATATACGACACTTTGAAAAAATTGGCTATTTCTTTAATAGCAGTGTCACATGTTTTAATATTACATTCTTGATTGTCGAGATAAAACGGACAACAAAGAGGAATATCTAATTTGCTTTTTATTTCCATCGCATAATTTATAAAAAGGTATATGTGGCATTAAAAGGTACGACGCAAAGATATTAGCCTGTGTTTCTATACGTATTTCCCATTTTGCCCTTCCCGTAAGACATTCTATATCATAATCTTGCGCAATGGAAATATAATCTTTTAATAATTTACGATGAAGTATGGCATGTCCAATCTCATGTGCTATTGTAAATCGTTTCCGATGTTCATCAGTTATTAATCTTGATACATAGATTTTATTCTCCATAAAACTGTATTTGCCAATAAATTCTCCACAATCAGCATTGTAATCAAAAGCAATATTGTTTTTGATTATATAAAACATTAAAATACAATCCGGTATTATTACATAATCCTTTCCACATAAGAAATCTTTTGCAGATTGCTGAATTTGTTGATTTGTGAGATATGGAACATACTGACTTATTGGTCCAGGTATTATATCCAAAATACAGCAAAAATAATCAGACAATGAACTATAAATATCGGCTCCGTCTAATGCAATAACAGTAGTCGGTAATGTTTCAGAACACAATTTTTCACATGCTTCAAGATATTTCATTCCGTGTCGATTCCCAATACGATGTAAATCCCATATAATTGTATCGTTTATGTCAACTCTAATTAATGCGATATTATGATATTGAGCCATATTGATAGCTCCTGCCTGGAAACGGTTTGTCGTTATGAATATTCCTTTGGTTGCTTTTAAATCTTGAATACGTGTATTGAATTCTGCAATATCGCCCCTGTCAACAGGATGGCCATAATCTTTACACTCTATGAGTATTAAAAAATCATTTTGCTTTTCTACGCCTTCTATTGTTAAATCATTTATGACAGAATCACCCCAAGGAAATTTTTTCTTATCCTTTTGCTTTATATGAGCGGATGACGGAACTATCCAAAATTCATTTTGACCTTTTAATTGAATTTCTAGTCCATTATTATCTAACAATTTACGCAAGATATGATATGTACGCAATTCAAAATCATCGCCTTTCTTTACACTATTCATCTATATTATGATTTTCCATGAACGATTATTTGCATTGTGTTTGCCTCTTGTTTCTACCAATATTATTTATTATAGCTTTTCATATTCAATAATCATTCATTACAGGATTATACATTTTTGTCAAAATCAATCATATGTAATAGTAGGAATCATAAATCCTTTAAATTTCCCATTAAGCGTCCGAGTTCAGAATATGTGTAGTCCCTGTTACTTGCGTTTTTCTCGCCCAACGAATGGTTCGTATTTTCTGTCGCGACATTAACTTCCTCCATTTCGTTCAAAAATACCAAGTTTTCAAGTATTAACTCTTTTTCGTATTGTTTTTATGGCTATATTCTGAATGAGAAACTTTGTTGAATCAATAATTTTAGTAATTTTGCAGTGCAGTCCCGGTAGTTCCTCTCCCAGTTTTTAGTTGCTGGTGATGAATCCGGGTTTTTATTTTTGTCATTTAAGTTTAACCGTCTCTTCTTGTGAATTCTCTTCGCCAGGCTTTTCTTCGTTGCACGAATTCAGAATACTCATCGGCATTATTGTTCATTGTATCAATAAGATATTGGGCCATTTCATGCATTTGAGTCGCAAACAACGTTGGTATTCCATTTTCATCAACGGCAAAATGAGCCAAACTGTGTTCTATTCCTTCTACCATGTGTTCAAAGGCTATGCATGGATTAATACCACCTGCGACAAGACTTGGGCATATGTTTTTTAGCCTTTTGCTGCGTTTTGCAACCGGTTCGGATTTTAGACACATCAAATCATTTTCGGGGTCATTCAAGTAGCAGTAATACAACCATATCTCAAAACACGGATTGCTGACTATCCATTGGCCTTGCTCGCCATTTTTGTTGCAATTGAATATCTTGACTATTTGGTCATAAAATTCATCTACATCTGAAAGAAGAAAAACTTTATCAGCATCATCCAAGTGGAAGGTCTGAGCGCCTATCTTAAACTCTCCCACAGACTTGATTTGTTCCCATCTTTCTTGCATCTGGTATGGTTGGAGTCCCTGCCCTTTTTGGGACATGAAAACCACCCTCAATGAATGAAGTTCACGTTGCCGTATAAGTTCCCGAAGAAAATCTTTCTCCCTTTTCTCTCCTCCTGAAATAACAAAGACCAAACTGGTTGACAGTAGCCCTTCTTCCTTTCGATATGCAGGAGGAACATTCAAAGCTGCAAGCCTCTTATTTTCTCCCTTTCGTTCTGAAGCGGAGTTACTGATACGTTCTACTGGTTCCCGTTCCAGGTCATTTTTTGAATATGTAAGTTTTGATAAATCCATATCTTCTCAAGGTTTTACATATTCAGTTCACCAATAAACGGAATTGCTCCATACCTTCCTTCCATGTATCCATTCTCAATATTGATTGTGTTGTGGATTTTGAAGTCGTTTAACGAATACATATGGCTGCAGCCGTCCTTTTTCTCAACCATCCACACTTCATCGGTGCGCAGGAAATCTTGGTTAAGCAAGCAGGTTTGATGAGTAGTGAAGATAAGCTGGCCATTGGTTCCCTTTTCAGAAAAATAGCGTATCAGTTCACGAACCAAATGGGGGTGTATGCTGTGGTCTATTTCATCTATGAACACCGTCTTGCCTGACTTCATGGCATCATATACAGCCGGAACAAGAGACAGCAAACGTACTGTACCATCGGACTGGGCCTGTATATCCATATCCCTGGAAAAACCTCCCTCACCAAACTGCCTGAACATCATCTGGCTTATCTTCTTCACCCCGTCCTCCACGCTGATGGCCCGCGTATTCCTGAAATCCACTATCTCGGACAACACACCGGAACGCATATCCCGTAGTTTATCCATCGGCAAATCGCTGATGTTGTGCGAACTTACCCACTCGTCAAAGTTTTCAGTTTCAACCTTAACACCTGCTATGCCGAGATCTATGACCTTAAAAAGCTCCGAAGCGAATCGATTGATTTCAGTATTGTTCTTGAAGATTCCTATCAGAGTCGGATTGAATGAATGAAGACCTATGATTGTAAGCTCGTTTTCAAACCAGCCATGTGCAATGTCAATATTTTCATCGGCCAATACAGGCATATCATTATTTATTGTCATCAGGCTTGCAAACGGATTCTTTTTTATCCATCCCAACACCATATTATTAACTTCCTCTGAAGGTTTTAGCGCATACTCCACGTTTCCATCCTTCCGCATGAAAACACAGTAATTCTCCTTGGAACCCAAGCCGGATATTTGCAGGGTTTCGAACGTGATTCCTGTATTATTTACTTCAATCGAGTATATAAATGGTATCCCTGACTTTGTAACGAACTCTATGGTCAGCTCCAATGGGTCGGCACCTGCATCCTCTTTTAAAGCAAAGATATATTTTCTGATGTTCTCCTTGTTCAGGAAGCTCTTGTTCAAGGCGATGGCCTTCAGGAAATTTACGCCTTTCAATAGATTGGATTTTCCTGCTCCATTAGCTCCATAAATAGCAGCCATTTTCAGTACGGGCAGCTTTCCATTAATGACCGCAATATGGTTTGACAAGGATGTTCTTTTCATGTTCGGAAACATATCAAACTGTACTTCTTCATTGAATGAAAGAAAATTTTTCAATATCACACGGAGTATCATAATGAGTTCTATTTTTTATTATACATCAACTGGCTCAATATTTTGGCCATCCATGTGCAAAGATAGGATATTTTTATCTATCCGTGAATTTTTCACGCGATTATTTTATGATTGACATTAAATGTTTTCGAATTTCCCAACGAAAATAATGATTTTGATTTGAGGTTCTCCAACAGACATAATACATTGTAAATGGTGCCAAACTTCTCATTCAATATATCCTGCAACAGAGGTCGTTAATCATGTTTTTACAATTATTTTGCGAATATAGATATTAGGAAACGGGAAAATAACTAATTTTGCATCATGGGCTGGACATCAATTGTTTCAGCTTAAAAAAACATCATAAAAAACGAAAAAAATATACTATGGAATGTGTAATAATTGAAGAAAGGGGGGAGTAAATGGGGGAGTAGTTGGGAATAAAAAAGTCCTTAAGTACTGAAACTCAAGGACTTACGATTGGTGAAAGTGGAGCTGGAGGGAATCGAACCCTCGTCCAAACAGGGAAACCATACGCTTTCTACACGCTTATTCCGGCCTTCGGTTTTCGTGTCGTTGCAAGACCCGGACCACCAACAACGACCTTATCCCCTGAATTTTCATCATGCGCGCGGGGCCGAGCATGACTATTTCCGATTTAACCGCACCGCTTTACCGGAATGCTTCGGAACAACAGCTTCCGAGCGATGTCTCGTCCTGTCACCTTGTGACTGGATTAAGCCGATAATCTACTATGCTTCGATTAGGCAGCGAGAGCGTATTTGTTTTCGCCAGATAAATTTATGACTGCCGAGATTCAGGAGCCGACAGACTGCGCTCCGCGTGCTTACGTACCATTCCAACCCGCTGTCAAATCCAGTCAACCCCTTGACAACGTGCTTTTGGCACGAAGATATTTATACAAAGATATGTCTTTTTCTGTTGACAGACAAGTGTATGCCTCTTGTTTTAACTTTTTTTATTCATTATAGAATGGATTTATCGCGTCATGTATAGCTGTTGCCGTTTTTATGGTTCTTCCGCAGTTTTGTTGGATGGCCTTTCAGTAACATAAATTGAGCACATCGAGTTTTTCTTTTAAAAGATTAAAAATCAATAGTTTTGTTATATAATTTGAAGTATGGATAAGCCGGATAGTTTTATAGCCCTAAATTTCAATTTAATCAATATACAGGTACTGATTA
>NZ_JACJJG010000121.1 GCF_016899855.1 Marseilla massiliensis | reverse complement strand
AAATCGACGAGCTGCCTCCGGGCCGCAAGCCCATAACCACGCTGCACAAGTATGACGACCAGATGACGAGCCTGTACGCGGGTATAAGGAGACAGGTTTCAGAGGGGCGCCAGGCCTACATCGTGTATCCGCTGATTAAGGAGAGCGAGAAGATAGACCTGAAGAACCTTGAGGAGGGATACGAGCAACTGCGTGAGGCCTTTCCTGAGTACAGGCTCGGCAAGGTGCACGGCAAAATGAAGCCGGCCGAAAAGGAGGAGGAGATGCGGCGCTTCGTAAGCGGCGAGACGCAGATACTTGTCGCCACGACGGTAATAGAGGTGGGCGTCAACGTGCCTAACGCCACCATCATGGTAATAATCAACGCCGAGCGTTTCGGCCTGTCGCAGCTGCACCAGCTGCGCGGGAGGGTGGGACGCGGCGCCGACCAGTCGTTCTGCATACTCGTGAGCAAGCGCAAACTGAGCAACGATACGCGCAAGAGGCTTGATATAATGTGCGAAACAAACGACGGTTTCCGCATTGCCGATGCCGACCTGAAGCTGCGCGGGCCAGGCGACCTGGAGGGAACGCAGCAGAGCGGAATAGCCTTCGACCTGAAGATTGCCAACGTGGCTAAGGACGGACAGCTGATACAGATGGCGCGCGACGAGGCCGCAAAGATAGTGGACAGCGACCCGACATGCTCCAAGAGCGAATATTCAGTCATGTGGCAAAGGCTAAAGGCACTTCGCAAGAGTAACGTTTATTTCGGCGCCATATCGTAAACCTTTATTCATCCGATTTTTGGACGTTTTGCGATTGACGGTCTTTTGCTTTCCAAAAGGCCGTCAGTCGCACCCTAAAAGGCCGTCTTTCGCAAGCCGAAAGGCGGCCTTTTATAATGTTTCTGAGTGTCAGTGGGTTACGAAGCGATATGTAATGTGGCGCAAGTGATGGCCTCCGGCCATGCAAGTGATAGGGTGTTCACTTTGTTAAAAGGTCAATAAAGTTGTTAATACAAAATACAACTTCTGACATTTTTTATTATCTTTGCAACGTTTTTATAAAACTTCGGATTTTCATATTTGTGGAACACTCCGACCCCTTGCGCCGACATTTGCCGGTGTGCAATCTTAATCAATGACCTAAAGACCATGCATTTAAAAAGAAGAATAAAGACATTCGCGATTACGGCCATATTGACAATGACGGCTGCAACGGCCTCAGCCCAGGACCTTTTGGCACGACAAGCCCCGATAGACAGGAAAATGAAGGCAGTGGACACCCTTGCGCTGCGCAATCTTATCGAGAAGGAACAAGTAGGCTCACCATCGGCCCAATTATATAAGGAATGGAGCAACAAGTACGCTCACCGCGCCACGGAACTTCCCGATTCTTTCTTAATCAACCTCAGAGACTTCTGCATGCCCACGACGAGCAAAGTCATCACTTCTAACTTCGGCCGCCGCTGGGGGCGCATGCATAAGGGCATTGACGTAAAGGTATATATCGGCGACACGATACGTGCCGCTTTCAGCGGAAAAGTAAGGATTGTGAAATACGAGGCGAGGGGCTACGGTAACTACGTTGTTATCCGTCACTACAACGGTCTGGAGACAATCTACGGCCATATGTCGAAGCATTTGGTTGAGGAAAACCAGGTAGTGAAGGCCGGCGAGCCGATAGGTCTGGGTGGAAACACCGGCCGAAGCACTGGTTCGCACCTGCACTTCGAGACCCGTCTGTGCGGCGTGGCCCTTAACCCGGCGCTGATGTTCGACTTCAGGAACCAGGACGTAACCGGTGACACGTACATGTTCCACAAGGATTCATACGAGAGCGAGTCTGTTCTTGCCAACAAGGCACGCGGCAAGGATGCAGGCGATATGGCCCAGGCTGACGACAGCGACAGCTCAAGCAAGGCCCGCAAGGCTTCTTCAAGCAACTCGGGCGACGTTCGCTATCATAAGGTTAAGCGCGGCGAGACGCTCAGTTCTATCGCCAAGAAGCGCGGTACTACGGTCGACAAGCTGTGTAAGCTCAACCACATTACCAAGCGTATGCGCATACGTCCGGGCCAAATCTTAAGATACTCATAATTGTTAAAGTCAATAAATTGTCAAGGCGGCTGCCAGCGTGAGCTGACAGCCGCCTGTCGTTTTGCGCGCTCTTGATGTCGCGTAGGCTTTGCTCCGTACGTTAAACGGGGATTAGCGGACAGGTGTTTAGCCATGTGTGGCCGTTCCCTTGTCCGTTAATCCCCGTCCGTGTAATCTGGAGTCTTGCGCCAACCCTTACGTTCCGCCTGGCGTACATGCCGTTGTTAACGGCAGTGGCGATGACCGTGGTTGCGATGGTTGTCGCACCATTCGGCACACTGCCCGCACAAATTGCCGTTACGGTGGCAGTCTTCCACCGTGCAGCGGTTGTCGTGGCATGCCCCGCAATCGTACTGAACGTCGCAGCATTCATATCGTCTGCGGTCGTCGCGGCGGTCGCCCTGTCCGCAACATCCGCCTCTGCGATGATGGCGGTAACCGTCGTTGCGGTACGCATCGTCGGTATTACGGTCGTACGTTCTTGCCTGGCGGCGCGACGGCGGGTTGTCGTCGACGTTGTTGATAAACGCCATCGAGCCTATGCTTACAAGCCCGAGCAGCGTCAAGCTGACAATAAACTTTTTCATCTGCATACCTTTCCTATTGGTTGTAACATAGTGGTGTCAACTGCAAAGATAGCCGTAAAACGGGTGTTCGTCGGTAATATTTTAGTTATTTAATCATAAAACGCGAAATAAATCTTTACAAGTCGCCGTATTCCCGACTGCATTTAGTATGTTGGCTCATGCTTTTTTCTCAGGTTTCAGTACGGCTCTTATTACGAACCAGGCGTGCATCGCCAGCGTGGCCGGCAGCCCGTAGTGGCGCTTCATGATGTCGAACCGTTCGAGAAGCGAGGCCCGATGGTTCTCGGTCGACTGCCCTTCGCGCTGGTAGTCGGCTACGGTGGCATGTACGTTTACCAGCGGCAGCTCCATTTTTCTGGCTTCCTTCATTATCCGTATGCACCAGTCAACGTCGGCAGAGAAGCGGTAACGCAGGTCGTAAGGCGTCCTGCGGGCTATGTCGGTGCGTGCGTAGAACGCCTGGTGGCACACGAGCATGCCTTTCATGAACGACCTCCACGTAAGTGTCTCGGGTGGGGTGAGGCGGCGGCGGCTTATGTATCTGCCGTCGTTATCCACCCAGTCGGTGTCGCCGTAGAGCACGGCCGGCAGCCCTTCGCCGGCCTCCTGCCGTTCGGCAAGGCGCGCGTTGGCGTGTATTGTGGATAGTGTGGAACCGTCGGGGAAGAAGTCTCCGGCGTTAAGAAAGCACACATAGTCGCCCGTTGCGAGGGTAAGTCCCTTGTTCATGGCGTCGTACAGGCCCTTGTCTGGCTCTGATATCACTCGTACTTCATGGCCGTTCGTCGAGGCGTCCGACTGCCGTTTATAGTCCGTGGCCATGTCGGCGGTGCCGTCATTTGACGCTCCGTCAACTATTATATGCTCAACGTTGGGGTACGTCTGCGCTAAAACGCTGTCCGTGGTGCGCGTCAGTACGGTGGCGGCATTGTAGGTAATGGTGACTATCGAGAACTTGATCATAGCTTGTAATGCCTGAAGGCTATGGCTTGGTTGTACACTTCTATATATCGCAAGGCCACGCTTTGCTGGGAGTATGTCGTCGAAACCTTGCGCACGGCGTTGCGCGCGAGCCCGTCATAGTCGGCCTCTGACAGTGCCCATGATATTCCCCTGGCCAGGTCTTCGGCGTCTTTGTACGCCGCTACGTAGCCGTTCTTGCGGTGGTCTATCATCTCCGGTATGCCACCAGTGTTGAATCCTACGCACGGTATGCCGCAGGCCATGGCTTCCATGATGGTGTTTGGCAGGTTCTCGGACAGTGAAGGCGTGACGAACAGGTCGGCCGCGCGGTAGGCGGCTACTATCTTGTCAACGTCAGTGCTGTAGCCTAACGGATATGCGGGCACGTCGAAACTGGAGGCCACTTCCTCTCCGCTGCCTCCCAGCATTACAACGCCGAGGTTGCCGACCAGTGACGGGTTGAGCCGTGCCAGCGTGCGGCAGGCCTCTATAAGGTAAGACATGCCTTTGTTGACGTTGGACACCCGCTGGGCTACTGCCAGTATGAGGCGCCGCCCCTGTGGCAGTCCGAGCACGCGCCGGGCCTCCTCCTTGTCGCCGGGGCAGAACGTTCTTGTGTCAAGCGGGTTGGGTATGCTCATTATTTTGTTGCCCTCGAGCAGTTTGCTGCGCTTCGCGTCGGAGGCAAGCCAGCGGCTGCACGTCACGAATATCACTCTGCCGTGCGTGCGCATTATGCGCATTTTGCGCCGCCAAACCTTGCGTGCGAGGTCGCCGAAAGGGCTTTTGCGTGGCATGAGCGGGCAGTGCGAGCAGCTTTCGGTGAACTTTCGGCAGCCCAGTGTGAGGTGGCAGATGGCCGTGGCGGGCCACATGTCGTGCATGGTCCACACTACCGGTTTGCCCGAGTCGAGTATTTTCCTTATGCCGTTGAGCGAGAGCATGCCTTGGTTTATCCAATGCAGGTGGATGATGTCGGCCTCCTTAAACTCCCTCAGGCCGGTGATGTCAGAGCCGGTATTGGCTATGTCGACCTCGAAAAGGTGTTCACGGGAGAAGTGCAGGTGGCAGAATATGCACCAGCGCTCCCAAAGGAAGTGCCACTTCGACCTCAGTCCGCCGCCCACGTCGGCTACGGTCAGGCTGTCGGTGTCCTTGTCGCGCACCATCATTTTAGCTTTCACGCCGTTGTTGTTCAGCGCCTCCATCAGGCGGTTGGCCGCCACCGCCGCCCCGCCGGTCCGTTCGCTCGTGTTTACTATAAGCACCCGCATTGTCGATAATGTATTTTGTCTAAGTGAACACAAAAGTAAAACAAATTACGCATTTTTCCAAATTATGGGGCATTTTAAATACTGTTTGCGCACACAATTTATTGATTTGCATCAAGAAAAGCGCATAAGATGACAAAAACACACTTGAAAGTATTGCGTGGAATGCGGATTCGTTGTATCTTTGCATCGTCAAAAGGTTAATAAATTGTTTAGGTTAGTAAATAGTATTAGTTTAAGGTAAAGTTTTCATGATTATTTAGGATGACAAAGGGGACCGTGAGGTTACCTTTCGAATCGAAAAGGTTTTTTAGTTAAACATATTTTTAATGCGCTGCAGCTCGTGAAGAGTTGTAGCGCGTTTTTTATGCGCCAATGACTTTATTCAATCGAGAATTGAGAGCCGGGAATGGGGAACTATGGCTTTATCAACTATCAATTCTCGATTAAAAGACGGCTTCCGAGCTTGCAAAAGGCCGTCTTTGGGCCTCCGATATGCCGTCTTTGGCAATGCTGAAGACGGCCTTTTAGTTTGTAAGTAAGCGTTGGTGAAATGATTAAAGAATTGTGATATGTACGCCGTAAATAAGAGCGATTGTAATCAAATAAAGCTGTTTGGGTTACGGTTTTTATGCGATTGTATTATGTCGCAGCGTGTGTTGTGGTTGATTAGGCTTAATGCCGTGTCGGTGCAGGGCATTGACCATGTGTATAAAAACACGCAAGCGGAGACCGGATAGTCCGGTCTCCGCTTGCGTATTATATCGTCCGTTGGTTACAGAGGCATGTTGCCATGCTTCTTGGGCGGGTTGCTCTGGTTTTTGTTGCGTGCCATCTCAAGTGCCTTTATCAGCCTTGAGCGGGTGTCGCGGGGCATTATTATCTCGTCAACGAGGCCGCGCTCGGCTGCACGGTACGGGTTAGAGAACTCCTCTTCGTACTCTTTTACGGCCTCGGCCTTCTCCTCGTCGCTTGCTTTGCGGTACAGAATGTTCACCGCTCCGGCGGCACCCATCACGGCAAGTTCGGCCTGCGGCCATGCCAGGTTTACGTCGGCACCGATGTTCTTGCTTGCCATCACGATGTACGCGCCGCCGTATGCCTTGCGTGTGATAAGCGTAATCTTCGGCACTGTGGCCTCGGCGTATGCGTAGACAATCTTCGCGCCGTGGCGGATAATGCCCTCGTGCTCTTGTGCCGTGCCCGGCAGGAAGCCCGGAACGTCCTCAATCGTCACGAGAGGGATGTTGAAGCAGTCGCAGAAGCGGATGAATCGTGCCGCCTTGTCGGAAGCGTTGATGTCGAGAACGCCGGCAAGGAAGGCGGGCTGGTTGGCTATGATGCCCACCGTCTGGCCGCCAAGGCGGGCGAAGCCGATGACCACGTTCTTTGCAAAATGCGGCATTACCTCGAAGAAGTAGTTGTCGTCAACGATAGGCTCGATAACGTCCTTTATGTCGTAAGGCTGGTTGGGGTCTTCGGGGATGACGGTCTGCAGGCTCTCCACGGTACGGTTCACGTCGTCCGTGCAGGGTACGATTGGCGCGTCCTCCATGTTGTTCGACGGCAGGAAACTCAGCAGTTCGCGCATCTGCATGAGTGTTTCCTCCTCGGTGTTGAACATGAAGTGAGCCACTCCGCTCTTCGTGCTGTGCGTGTATGCGCCGCCAAGTTCCTCCTTGTCAACCACCTCGTTAGTCACAGCCTTTACCACGTCGGGGCCTGTTATGAACATGTGGCTCTTCTCGTTAACCATGAAAATAAAGTCGGTCAGCGCCGGAGAGTAGCACGCTCCGCCCGCGCACGGGCCGAGAATGGCCGTAAGCTGGGGTATCACTCCTGACGCCATGGTGTTCTGGTAGAATATCGACGCGTATCCCGCAAGGCTGCAAATGCCCTCCTGGATGCGTGCCCCGCCCGAGTCGTTAAGTCCGATTATGGGCGCTCCGCACTTCAAGGCCTGCTGCTGTACCTTTACAATCTTTGCGGCATTAGTCTCGCTTAGCGAGCCACCGTGCACCGTAAAGTCGTAGGCATAGACGAACACCAGTCGGCCGTCTATCTTTCCGTAACCGCACACTACGCCGTCGCCCGGTATCTGTTTCTTCTCCATCCCGAAGCGCGTACAGCGGTGGTTCACCAGCTTGTCGGTCTCGCAGAACGTGCCCTTGTCGAGCAACGCTTCAATGCGTTCGCGCGCAGTCATGTGCCCTGCGGCGTGTTGTTTCTCTATCTTTGCGACTCCGCCACCCTGCGAAGCCTTACGGTCGAGCTCCTCGAACCGTGAATATGCTTCTTCTCTTGTCATTTGTTCATTTATTTGACAGAAGTTAAGGAGTTATGTAGTAAAGGAGTTAAGACGAATGACCTGCACAAATCATTGTGTTTACCAAATAAACCAGGCACACAAACCACACAATATGCAGGTAAGTCATTCGTCTTAACTCCTTTACTACATAACTCCTTAACT
>NZ_JACJJG010000120.1 GCF_016899855.1 Marseilla massiliensis | reverse complement strand
ATTATCTCGCCACGGTCGTTTATCACTATATGCAGCTTGAATCCGTAGAACCATCCCATCGTACACTTGCCCTTGGCGGCCCATCCCTTCATCGTCCTGTGGCTGTGCGCACGCTTTATATTGCATGACTTCAACGGTGTGGAGTCGATTATGGATATTCCAGTACATTTACCCAACGCACATGTCTGCAGGAACAGCAAAAGCCGGAGTCCCACCTTGGCCTGGCGTTCTACGAAGCGGTTGTACGACAGGCGGTGTGGAAACTCCTTGCGCATGTGGTTGCATACATAACCGAGGTAGAAAGACTTGAGGTCTCGGTGGCGCAAGATATGGAACAGTACGAGAATGGTCATCACCTCACTGTCGGACATGAGGCACGGGCGGTTGCGGCGACGTTTTCCGCATATGTCCAGCGTGTGTTTTTTCAGTTCGGGAGCAAAATATTTGCAGAATTCATCGAGAATACAGAAAATTTCTATTATATTTGCATCAGTCATGGGAATGAATATTTTTATGTAACTTATTGATTATCAACTATAAAGGTGCTAAAAATATCTCATTCCCACAACTTTTTCAATCGTTTTCTTATACCGAACTCACGTAGTATTACAGAGATAGCCTGATTTGTTCCACCGCCACAAAGTGTTTGTGGACACTCCTAGCATTTTAGCCACTTCTTTATGCGTGAGATACACTTCCGATGCATTCACGTCTTTTTCCATTGCCAAGACCCCCTCAATTTCTGATTGGACGAGTTCCCTTAGGTCATCGACATCAACCATCATCAATGAACTTGGCCTTATCTTTTCTTTTGCCATATCAATTAATATTTGAGCGGTTTCTTCATACGTTCCTGCCTTAGGTTATACCCAACCGTACTTTTACCGCTTATTTAACTATGTCCCAGTATCAACGGCATAAAGGCAGGGCTGCCGTATCAACTTCGACGGGGCAAAGGTAGTGCATGCTTTTTTATAGACCTCGGCAGAATTGAGATTTTACGCCGTTGGTTGATTAACATTGATCAACGTTGTTCAACATTGAATTCAACGCACAGTGCTAACAAATATGTAAAATACTGACAATTAGAGTATTAGGCGTATTTAAAGACCTGATTTTACCATAAATGTAGAAAATCTCAATGTTTTTCAATCCGGTAATTATCATTCAACAAAAACCTTATTTCATACTATGAAAATCATAAAATTTAAGAAAGTCACCTGCATTATTCAAAATAAATAATTATCTTTGCATAATAAACACCAATGGATAATTTGTGAATGAAGAATCCGTTCATCATAACAGGGAACATACCTGAAAAATATTTTTGCGACAGACGTGAAGAGGCTGCAAAAATTATACGTACCTTGTCAAACGGAGGTAACATATGCCTGATGTCGCCAAGAAGGATGGGTAAGTCGAAACTTGTGAAGTTCTGTTACGATAAGCCTGAGATTACAGATAATTTCTATACTTTCTATATTGATATACTGCATACTTCAGGTTTACGTGAATTTACGTATGTTTTTGGGCAAAAAGTATTTGAGGTGTTGCATAGCAGAAGCCAAAAGATGTTTACAGCCCTTGTGCAAGGATTGAAGTCGATAAATGCAAAATTCGGTTTTGACCCGATAAATAACACCCCGACTTTTAACATAGAGCTGGGTGATATAGGCAAGCCCGAATACACACTGATAGAGATTTTCGATTGTTTGGAGCAAGCAGACAAGCCGTGTATCGTCGCATTCGACGAGTTCCAACAAATAATGAAATACCCTGAAAAAAACGTGGAGGCACTTCTACGCTCACATATCCAACAATTGTCCAATGTACATTTTATCTTTGCAGGCAGTGAAAGGCATCTTGTTTCGGAAATGTTCTTGTCATCGGCCCGCCCTTTCTATAATAGTACATCTATAATGGAACTGCACCCAATTAAGTCGGAAATCTACACCAACTTCGTATGCGGACTTTTCAACGAATTCGACAAAAGCGTCGAAGGCAATGACGTGATGAAAGTGTACGATGTATTTGAGGGTAACACGTATTACATGCAAAAAACATTCCATGAGGCATTCATAAATACTGCTGAAGGCGGGACGTGTTCATTGTCCATACTTCGCCAAACGATAGATTCTATTTTGGAGGAGGCAGGTGACGGTTACCGCTTATTGCTGTCACGTATTCCGGAACGTCAAAAGGAATTGCTGTATGCCATAGCGACGGAAGGAAAGGCCGAAAAGATAATGAGCGCTGCTTTCGTCCGTAAATATTCCTTGTTGTCTGCCAGTTCAGTGCAGGCTGCATTGAAGAAACTAATGGAACTGGACTTATTGACAGTTGAAAATGGATTATATTATATTCCGGACATCCTTTTCAGAATGTATCTTTTGAGATTAAAAGATAGAAATAGAGAGTTTATTTAGTAAATTAAATATTATTGAAATTTATGACTATGTATGTTCGTAAAATATCGGAAGTTATAAAGAAATTTATAAATATGATGTCAAAAATGCTTCCATGCAAATATAATGAAAACTATCTTATTGCGAAGGCGCTTGAAGAGTTGTTGTCGATGTATACCAATAGTGATAGCAATTTTCGCAAGAAATTCTATAAAGATGAAAACGCACTACCTATCCTTCATTATATAGGTATGTTGTATAAAGAAAAAAACAAAAAGACATTACATATTAGTTCCGAAGAATTAATACTTACAAATTCGGCTATAAAAATCATGTATATAACATCTCAATGTTTGGAACCAATATATAAAATATTATACCCGGACGGATTACCAGATATAAGTTTAAATGATACGATTAAGCTTCAAAAATCGTTGAAAAAGTTAAAAGGGATTTTACCTCCATTGACACCTGAAGAAGTTTATTATGCTTTCAAATTCTTGGATGATATTGAAATCCGAAATGCACTGTCATTTGTGGATGGTAATGCTTTTAATAAAATATACAAAGCTTATGAAGCAAACCGTAAATCTGTATTTATAAAGGAAGTTGATGAGGTTAATAATATAAAACTTTCTTTATATGTATATATTTCATTAATAAGAAGCAATAAATCGAATTCTTTATTAAAACAATATTTACATACTATTGATTTTAATAATAACTTAAAATATCAACAGATTATGTATGGATTTTCGCCCTCACTTATGAAGGCATATAAAATCAATCAAGATAGAGAATCTTTTGCCAAAATGAATGTATCTAAATTGATCAAATTACATAACGATGTCATATCGGATTATAAAATACTCATTAACTCAGCAATATCAAATCCTGATATACCGCTTGCTTTTAGAGAGCAAGCAAAAGATTTTTGGCAAAAACGTAATTCTGTTTTTGATGATATTAAAGTCAAAAAAAAACAAGTCTAAGAGCAAAGAGCTTTATGACCCAATAGTACTAAACTTTATAATTGAAGGAATATTACATGCCATTCATAAACTAATGCAAGAAGATACTTCTTCCTATAAAGACGAGTTCGAGCAACATGTTATTAATACAGATAAATGCACTCTTGGTATAAGCAACTTTGTTCGAGACTTAATATGGTGCTCAAATAATGATGTTTATAATAAAAGATATCGTAAAGTCCTTGAATATTTGTTCTCTATTTTATCTGGAGATGATAGTATTTTAAGGTATGCTGATGAAAAAAATGTAGAGATAAGCAATAAAAGTTTTCGTAATAAATCTAATCTAATTGAACATACAAATAAATATGATTTTATATATATTCTCGGTGGAATTTTATATGAAGGAGAAAAGACAAGCGAAAATCCAATTTTAAATTGGAATTATAAACCACAATATAAATTATCATCATTTTTATATGCATTCTATGAAACAAAAGTTGAAAAATCACAAAAAGATAAGCGACCCATATATAATATATTATCAGAATGTGATTTGGGATCAAAACAAAAATGCAATTGTTACAGTTTCAATGGCAAAGCTATAGATTTGGCGGAACAGTATAGAGGCTATGCTAAAGTGAAAGCTAAAATGTGGGCTAGTATTATTTATGATTGTTGTACAATAGTTAAAAATGAAATTAGTTAAAAGTTTAATGCTAAAATATGCAGCACTAAATATTAGTTTTTTTACTCTTATGCATTCGTATCTGATTTTTTATGTTTTTGCGTATAATTACATCCAACCATTTCAAATACGGGGAATTTGACGGGGATTTTGGATAAAATAAAAACGTTAAATAGCTGATAATCAACCACTTAACGTTTGCAAGGGTGCGCCTGATAGGACTCGAACCTACACGGCGTAAGCCACCAGATCCTAAGTCTGGCGCGTCTACCAATTTCGCCACAAGCGCATGTCTCTCAAGTTATTGATTATAACCAGAATCTGACAGTTTTTATTTACTAATGTCCGTCATAAGACGGTTACAAAGGTACATTCTTTTTGCCGAATAAGCAAGAATATTGCGGAGTTTTTGTGTAATAAGCGTTTTTATACGCCATTTAGGTTGTATATTGCCAGCTGTGTTGGTTGTTGTTTTTGTGCAAAAATAAAACGGAAGCCTCGTTCGATGGCTCCCGTCACAATTATCAACATTAACTATGAAACTTTTTCTTAAATAAAATCGGAGGTCGTGTATTAATGCTTTCTCCACCCCCGAATCCTGTTGCTGTGAAACACAGCAAACAGGTTTTTAAACATCTGTTACCTAAACAATCCTTTTTACCTTGTATACCTATGAAAACTTTTGACGATGCCTCACGGCATGGTTGTTATCCTGTATCAAAGCAATCTTAACTTTACCTTATAACTTAATACCTATTGAACTAACACCTATTGTTTTGTTTTGACGATGCAAAGATACTACTGTTTGCGCACACAGCAAAGACTTTTTGCTGTTTTTTGCCATGAAAGTGCATATTTTTGACCTAAATCAAAATATGTATATGTACTTGAATTTTTTACATTTTATATGGTTACATTTCACGATGAAAGCTTATGTGGGCGATATAATATAAAGAAAGAAGCGGAAATCATAATTCTATGTTTCCGCTTCTTGCCTTGTTATATATACCTTTTATTCGGTTATCCATCCGCTTTCTGCCGAACGCCAAGGTCCCGGCGATACGCCCGCGCGGTAGTAAGCAATAAGAGCGATGTCGAAAATAAGAGTGCTATAACCCGGAATCGATGTCGTGCCTGATACTCCGTAGCCCAGCTGGTATGGGATATATACACGCCAATGGTCGCCTATGTGCATGTGCTGAAGGGCCGTGGCGAAGCCGTCGACCACACCGCCAACATATAACTGTGCCGGCATTGCCGTGGCTGGATTGTACTCTCCTTCATACGACTCGTCGAAAACGTAGCCGTCGGCGTACGACGTCGATGGGATGAGCCGTCCACGGTAGTTCACCAGAACCGAGTCGGTGTACATGGGGCAACCGCTGCCCGTACCCTCGGTTAGCACCTCAACGGCGATGTAGTCGTATGTATCTGTCGGGATGGTATCCTCGAGCGAGTAGTTCAGAAACAGTTTCCAGTTACCGTCCGTGTTAGCCCTGGCTTGTTCGTATATGTTGTTGAAGGAAGTCTCGTTGCGGTTTTGCCAGTCGGGAAATTCCTCTACGGCATTCTCGTCTTCGCTGCACGACGTTAGTGCCAGTGGCGATAACAATGCCAGAAGCAGGATTAATATGTTGTATCTCTTCATTTATTGTAATTTTTTTAACAGGCTCGTTATGCTTACCTTGTCTTCGATGATACCACGCAGGTCGGCTATGTTGACACGTTCCTGTTCCATTGTGTCGCGGAAACGCAGTGTCACGGTATTGTCTTGTAGCGTGTCGTGGTCTACCGTTACGCAGTAAGGCGTGCCTATTGCGTCCTGGCGGCGGTAGCGTTTGCCGATAGAATCCTTCTCGTCGTACTGGCAGTTGAAGTGGAACTTCAGGTCGTTGATTATTTCGCGGGCTTTCTCCGGCAGTCCGTCTTTCTTCAACAGAGGCATTACGCAGAGCTTGACGGGAGCGAGGGCAGCAGGCAGTTTCAGTACAACACGTGTCTCGCCGTTCTCGAGCTGTTCCTCACAATAAGAGTGGCACATAACCGACAGGAACATGCGGTCTACTCCGATACTGGTCTCGATGTCGTACGGGGTGTAGCTTTCGTTGGTCTGCGGGTCGAAGTACTTGATTGACTTGCCCGAGAATTTCTCGTGTTGTGACAGGTCGAAGTCGGTGCGGCTGTGTATGCCTTCCACTTCCTTGAAGCCGAACGGCATGCGGAATTCGATGTCGGTAGCTGCATTGGCGTAGTGGGCCAGCTTCTCGTGGTCGTGGAAGCGGTAGTTCTCCGCGCCGAAGCCAAGTGCCTGGTGCCACTTCATGCGCAGCTCCTTCCATTTATTAAACCATTCCATCTCGGTGCCGGGCTTAACGAAGAACTGCATTTCCATCTGCTCGAACTCGCGCATACGGAAGATAAATTGGCGTGCTACAATTTCGTTCCTGAAGGCCTTGCCTATCTGTGCTATGCCGAACGGTATCTTCATGCGGCCCGTCTTCTGAACGTTGAGGTAGTTCACGAATATACCCTGTGCCGTCTCCGGGCGCAGGTAAATTTTGTTTGTAGCGTCGGCGGCCGAGCCCATCTCGGTTGAGAACATCAGGTTAAACTGGCGCACGTCGGTCCAGTTCTTTGTTCCGCTGATGGGGTCAACTATCCCTTCGTCAAGGATTATCTGCTTCAGTTCTTCAAGGTCGGGGCCTTGCATCGCTTTCGTGTAGCGCTCGTGCAGGGCGTCGCGCTTCTGCTGGTGCTCAATTACGCGCGGGTTGGTCTCGCGGAATTTGGCTTCGTCGAAAGCCTCGCCGAAGCGTTTGCGTGCCTTGGCTACCTCTTTTTCTATTTTCTCGTCGTACTTTGCGATCTGGTCTTCTATCAGGTTGTCGGCACGATAGCGTTTTTTCGAGTCGCGGTTGTCTATCAGCGGGTCGTTGAAAGCGTCTACGTGGCCGCTGGCTTTCCATATAGTAGGGTGCATGAAGATGGCCGAGTCGATACCCACGATGTTCTCGTGAAGCAGCACCATGCTCTTCCACCAGTATTCCTTAATGTTGTTTTTCAGTTCAACACCGTTCTGTCCGTAATCGTAGACGGCTGCCAGACCGTCATAAATGTCGCTGCTCGGGAATACGAAACCATACTCCTTGCAGTGGGACACTATTTTCTTAAAAACATCTTCTTGTGCCATTTGTATATATGTTAGCTTAATATTAAATCAAAACGAATGTCTGCGTAAGGATACGAAAACATAACATCTTAACGCCTTTAGGCTGCAAAGATAGTGCAAGTTGAGCGAAATGCAAAATAAAAGTGCGAGAAACAAACTTTATTTAGCATTTCCGAGACGCAGCCT